>DATMVH010000374.1:0-2246 GCA_035563395.1 Solirubrobacteraceae bacterium | reverse complement strand
GCCGCCTGCCGCGGCGCGTGCGCCCCGGGCTCGCCCCCGTCGTCGCCCCACGTCCCGAGCAGGTAGAGCGCGCCCACGAGCAGCAGGAAGCCCGCGCCGATCACCATCCACGGGGCGATGATCACGCCGCGCCGGCGGCGCCCGCGGCGCCCGGACAGGTTCGGGCGCAGGGCCGTCAGCTCCTGCTGGCTGGGGCGCTCGTAGCGCTGGCGGTACTCCTCCACCAGCATCCGCGCGTCGAGCCCGAGATAGTCGGCGTACGTGCGCAGGAAGGTCTTGACGAACGTGGGCCCGGGCAGCAGGTCCCATTCCTCGTTCTCCAGCGCACGCAGGTACTTCGCGCGGATCTTGGTCGCCGCCTCGACCTCGGCGATGTCGATCCGGCTGCGCATCCGCGTCTCGCGCAGCTGATCCCCGATCTCGGGCATTCGGGCCTAGGCTACGTCACCATCTTCCGCCTCCGGGACCGCGACGGCGTCGCCGCGTTCCTCCAGGGCGGCCAGCACGCGGGGGACGTCGGCCTCGGTGATCAGCACCTGCCGCGGCTTGGAGCCCTCGTAGCCCGAGATGACGCCGCGGCGCTCGAGCATGTCGATCAGGCGCCCCGCGCGCGTGTAGCCGAGGCGCAAGCGGCGCTGGAGCATCGAGGTGGACGCGGTCTGCATCTCCGCCACGAGGCGGATGGCGTCGCCGAGCAGCGGATCCTCGTCGGGATCGAAGCCGTCCTCGGCGCCGCCCTCCGGCGCGTCCTCCTCCGCCGTCTCCTCCAGCAGCTCCTCGCGGAACTCGGGCTCGCCCTGCCGGCGCCACTGCTCCGTCAGCTCGGCGATCTGCTCCTCGTCGATGTAGGCGCCCTGGATCCGCTGCAGGCGGGAGGAGCCGACGGGCGAGAACAGCATGTCGCCCTGCCCGAGCAAGGTCTCCGCGCCGTTCTGGTCGAGGATCACGCGGGAGTCGGTCTGGGAGGAGACGGCGAACGCGATCCGGCTGGGGACGTTCGCCTTGATCATGCCGGTGATGACGTCCACGCGCGGGCTCTGCGTGGCGAGCACGAGGTGGATGCCGACGGCCCGGGCCTTCTGGGCGAGCCGGATGATCGAGTCCTCGACGTCGGCGGGGGCGACCATCATGAGGTCCGCGAGCTCGTCGATGACGCACAGCACGTACGGGAGCGGCGGCTCGCCGCGGCGCTCGCGGACGCGGTTGAGCTCGGGCAGGTTCCGCGTGCGGGCGAGCGCCATGTAGGAGTAGCGCTGCTCCATCTCGCGGACGAGGTTCTGCAGGGCCGTCGCCGCCTGCCGGGGCGAGGTGATCACCGGCGTGAGGAGGTGCGGGATGGAGTCGTAGTGGTTGAGCTCGACCTGCTTGGGGTCGACGAGGACGAGCCGGACCTCGTGCGGGGTGGCGCGCAGCAGCACGGACGCGAGCATCGCGTTCACGCAGCCGGACTTGCCCGCGCCGGTCGTGCCCGCCACGAGCAGGTGCGGCATCTTGGCGAGGTCGGCGCCGATCGCCCGCCCGGCGACGTCCTTGCCGAGCCAGACGGTGAGCGGCGACCAGCCCTCCGGCGGGTCCTGCAGGACGTCGCCGAGGTGCACGATGCGCCGGCGCGCGTTCGGCACCTCGACGCCGACCGCCTGCTTGCCGGGAATGGGCGCGAGGATGCGGATGTCGGACGCGGCGAGGGCGTAGGCGAGGTCGTCCTTGAGCTGGGCCACCTTCGCCACCTTGATGCCCGGCGCGAGGCGCAGCTCGTAGCGGGTGATGTGGGGCCCGGCGACCATGCCGATGACCCGCGCCTGCACGCCGAAGTGGCCGAGCGCCTCGATGAGCTGCGCGGCCACCTTCTCCTGGCCCGCGGTGTCCGGGCGCGCCGACTCGCCCGTGGAGCGGACGAGGAAGCGGGGATCCGGGATGCGCCACACGAAGTCCGGCGAATCGGTCACGGACCCGCGCAGCCGACCCTGGGGCGTCAGGTCCTCGGGGCGCACGGTCTTGCTCGCGCGCGTCACGCCGGGCTCGTCGGTCTCGGGGTCCTCGGCCAGGCGCGGCTCTCCATCGGGAGGCGGGTCGGCCTCCGCCTCGGGCTCAGGCTCGACCACAGCTTCAGTCTCTTCGGTCGGCGCGTCCGGCTCCGGCTGGGGCGCGGCGTCGACGTCCGCCTCTTCCTCGCCGTCCGCGTACAGGTCCGGGAAGCGCTCGGAGCCCGACCAGAAGTCCGGCAACTCGTCGCTGCGCGGCTGCTG
>DATMVH010000373.1:0-2833 GCA_035563395.1 Solirubrobacteraceae bacterium | reverse complement strand
GCCGGCGCGCCGACCCGGTCGCGCGCGCGCTCGCGGCGCTGCCGGGGCGGCTCGGGCTCCACATCGTCCGCTGATGCGGTCCGGGCCCCGACGTGCGCGCGCCACGCACGGCCCGAACGGGCGGGAAAGCCCGTGATCTCCGGCACGAAGGGCTAGCCTGCCGCGCCATGCGCGTCCTGGCCCTCGCGGACAAGCGGCCGATCCTCGACCCGGCGACCCTCGCCGAGCGCAAGCGGGTGGATGCCGTCCTGTGCCTCGGCGACCTCGACCGGGCGTGGATCGAGTCGCTGATGACGCTCCGCGGGATGCCGCGCCTCGGCGTCCACGGCAACCACGACCCGCCGGGGCTGCTGCCGGAGATCGAGATCGAGGACCTCCACCTGCGCCGGACGAGCGCCGGCGGGATGACGTTCGCCGGCTTCGAGGGCTGCATCCGTTACGGGAACGGCGGGCCGCACCAGTACACGCAGAGGCAGGCCTCCAAGCTGGCCAAGAAGCTGCCGGCGGCCGACGTGCTGCTGTGCCACTGCCCGCCGTTCGGCGTCAACGACGACCCCGACGACCCCGCGCACATCGGCATGGAGGGGCTGCGCGCCTGGGTGGAGCGACACCATCCGCGCCACATCCTCCATGGCCATACGCATCCGTTCGCGGGCAGCCTGATGACGCGCCTGGGCGACACGCAGGTGCACTGGATCTCCGGCGCGAGGATCTTGACGCTCGATTGAGCGGAGCCGCACTTATGCGGTTCCTCACTTTCTAAACCACTTATTAGGTTTTCTTGGCGCGTTGCCGCTCAGCGGGCCGGGGGTCGTCGGTACGCTGCGAAACGGCATGGACGTTCTGATCGCCGGCGGCCACGGCAAGGTCGCACGCCACCTCATCCGGCTCCTCGCCGGTCGCGGGCACACCGCCCGGGGGCTGATCCGCAACCCCGCGCACGCCGCCGACCTCGAGGCCGACGGCGGCGTGCCCGTGGTGTGCGACCTCGAGCGGGAGGACCCGCGGATCCATGTGGCCGGCGCGGACGCGGTCGTCTTCGCGGCGGGCGCCGGGCCCGGCTCCGGCCCCGAGCGCAAGCGCACGGTGGACTACGGCGCCGCGGTCGCGTGCATCGACGCGGCGCAGGCCGAGGGCGTCGAGCGCTTCCTCATGGTCTCGTCGATCGGCGCGCACGACCCGGAGGGCGGGCCCGAGCCGATGCGCCCCTATCTGCGCGCGAAGGCCGAGGCGGACGCGCGCCTGCAGGAGAGCCGGCTGCGGTGGACGATCGTGCGCCCCGGCAGCCTCCGCGACGAGCCGGGCACGGGGCGCGTCGACGTCTCGACCTCGCTCGGCCGCCGCGGCCCGGTGCCGCGGGCCGACGTGGCGCTCGTCCTCGCCGAGGCCTTGGAGGAGGACGCGACGACCGGGCTCGTCTTCGAGCTCTTCACGGGCGACGTGCCGGTCGCCGACGCCCTCCGCTCCCTCCGGAATCCCTCGACCTCCCAGCCGTCTTCACGACCATGAGAAAGATCGTCGCCCGCCACCTCGCCAAGCTCCAGCGCGACCTCGCCGACCCGACGCGTATCGAGCGTCTTCGCGAGCGCCTCGCCGCCCATGCCTATCCACCGGCGCCGCCGCCGGGGCCCGTCGGCGCCGACGGGATCCGCGTCGTCCGCCAGGAGCGGATCCCCGCCTTCGCCCCGGACTGGTACTTCGAGCAGGAGCTCCGCCGCTCCGGGCTGTGGGCGATGATGGAGAGCTGCTACCCGACGCGCCAGGCGCAGTGCCAGTGAGCGGCGCGCGCGCCTAGAGTGTCGTGAGTCGTTAATTCGCTGGAGAACTGGGGCTTTGGGGATGGCTCGAACGGGTCGTCCTAAGGCAGTGCTGGAGCTCACGGAGGGTGAGCGCTCGCAGCTTGAGTCCTGGGCACGCCGGCGTCGGACGGCGGCGGGGCTGGCTTTGCGCTCGCGGATCGTGTTGGAGTGCGCGTCGGGCAAGCCCAACACGCGGGTGGCGGCGGAACTGGGCGTGAGCGGGGCCACGGTGGGTAAGTGGCGGGCGCGCTTCGTTGGGCGCAGGTTGGACGGCCTGGTCGACGAGCCGCGGCCCGGGCAGCCGCGCAAGATCACCGACGCGATGGTCGAGGAGGTGATCGTCAAGACGCTCGAGCAGACTCCGCCCGACGGCGCGACGCATTGGTCGACGCGGCAGATGGCCGGCGAGGTCGGGCTCAACCAGACGGCGGTCTCGCGGATCTGGCGGGCGTTCGGCCTTCAGCCTCACCGCGTCGAGCAGTGGAAGCTGTCCAAGGACCCGCTGTTCGTCGACAAGGTCCGCGACGTCGTCGGCCTCTACCTGGATCCGCCCGCGCGCGCGGTGGTGTTGTGCGTCGATGAGAAGTCCCAGATCCAAGCGCTGGACCGCACCGCGCCCACGCTGCCGATGCTCCCGGGCACGCCGGCCCGCGCCCCCCACGACTACACGCGCCATGGCACGTCAAGCCTGTTCGCGGCGCTGGAGGTCGCCACCGGCAAGGTGATCGGGTCGCTGCACGCCCGCCATCGCGCCGTGGAGTTCAAGAAGTTCCTGCAGACCCTGGATCGCGAGGTCCCCGCCGAGCTCGAGGTTCACCTCATCCTCGACAACTACGCCACCCACAAGACGCCTGCGATCAAGCACTGGCTGGCGGCTCACCCTCGGTTCGTCTTGCACTTCACCCCAACCGGCGCATCGTGGCTGAACCTGGTCGAGCGCTGGTTCGCAGAACTGACCGCACGCAAGCTCAAGCGCGGCGCGCACCGCTCGACCCGTGCGCTGAACGCCGACATCCGCAACTGGATCACGCACT
>DATMVH010000372.1:0-4362 GCA_035563395.1 Solirubrobacteraceae bacterium | reverse complement strand
CGCAGGGCGTGCCGGCCGAGCGGATCGCCGCCGTGCTCGCGGAGCTGCGCGAGCGCGGGATGGTGCGCGAGGACGGCGACGGGCTCGCGGAGACGCCGGCGGGCCGCGAGGTGACGGAGCGGCTCGTCGCCGCGCGCCGCGCGGAGCTGGAGACCCTGATCGCCGACGGCGACGCGGATCGCGCGCCCGAGGTCGACGACCTCCTCCGCCGCCTCTCGCGCGAGCTCGCCGGCGAGCGGCCCTGAGCGCTCACAGCGGGGCGAAGCGCGCGGTGAAGTGGCGCAGCCGCGGCGGCTCCTCCACCATGCGCAGGCCGCGCAGCTCGCGGCCCCGTTCGGCCACCCAGGCGACGACCTCGATGACGTAGTCGATGTGGCTCTGCGTATACGTGCGGCGCGGGATCGCGAGGCGGACGAGGTCCATCGCCGCCGGGGCCTCCGTGCCGTCCCGCCGGCGACCGAACATCACCGTGCCGATCTCGCACGTCCGGATCGCTCCTTCGCGGTAGAGCGCGACGGCGAGCGCCTGGCCGGGATATTCGAGCGGCGGGATGTGCGGCAGCAGCGCGCGGGCGTCGATGAAGACGGCGTGGCCGCCGGGCGGCCGCACGGTCGGGATGCCCGCCGCGTGCAGCGCGTCCCCGAGGTAGGCGGTGGAGCGGATGCGGTAGCGCAGGTAGTCCTCGTCGACCACCTCGCGCAGGCCCTGCGCGATCGCCTCGAGGTCGCGCCCGGCGAGCCCCCCGTAGGTCGGGAAGCCCTCGGTGAGGATGAGCAGGGCGCGGCAGCGCTCGGCGAGGTCGTCGTCGTCGAGCGCGAGCCAGCCCCCGATGTTCGCGAGCCCGTCCTTCTTCGCCGACATGGTCATGCCGTCCGCGAGCGAGGCGAACTCGCGCACGATGTCGGCTACCGGCCGCCCGCCTTGCCCCGGCTCGCGCTCTCGCACGAACCACGCGTTCTCGGCGAAGCGCGCCGCGTCGAGGAACAGCGGCACCGCGTGGCGCTCGCACACCGCGCGGACGGCGCGCAGGTTCCCCAGGCTGACCGGCTGCCCGCCGCCCGAGTTGTTGGTGATCGTCACGATCACGCACGGCACGTCGGCCGCGCGGGCGGCGAGGAGCGCGTCGAGCGCTTCGACGTCCATGTTGCCCTTGAAGGGATGCTCGGCGGCCGGGACGCGGCCCTCCGCGATCACGAGGTCGACGGCCTCCGCGCCGGTGAACTCGACGTTCGCCCGCGTCGTGTCGAAGTGCGTGTTGCTCGGGATGACCCTGCCCCGTCCGCCGAGCACGCTGAAGAGGATGTGCTCCGCCGCGCGCCCCTGGTGCGTGGGAACGAGGTGGCGGAACGGGAAGAGCTCGCGCACGGCGTCGCGGAAGCGCTCGAACGACGGCGAGCCCGCGTAGCTCTCGTCGCCCCGCTGCAGGCTCGCCCACTGCTCGCTCGACATCGCGCCCGTGCCCGAGTCCGTGAGCAGGTCGATGGTCACGTCGCTCGCCCGCAGCAGGAACAGGTTGTGCTGCGCGGCCTCCAGAAGGGCGCTGCGCTCCTCGCGCGTCGTCGTGCGGAAGGCCTCGACGGAATGGATCCGGAACGGCTCGACGATGGTCTTGAAGCGCGGATCCACGGCTCGGACGCTACGCCTGCTCGCGCACGATCACCGCGCTGCCCCCGCGGCGGGGATCGGCCGCGCCGGAGAGCAAGCCGGTCCCGGGTTCGCGCAGCACCGCCTGCGCGCCGCCGAAGAAGAGGTTGCGGGTGCGGAAGCGCTCGACCGCCTGGCGCTGCGCGATCAGCGGGCCGAGGTCCACGCCCGGCTCCGCGTAGACCACGCCGTCCTCGAAGTGGATCCGGGGCGCCTCGACGGCGGCCACGGCGTCCATCCCGCGGTCGAGCACGTTGACGATCACCTGCAGGATCGCCGAGCGGATCCGGTTCGAGCCGGCCGACCCGACCACGAGCTCGGGGCGCCCGTCGGCGAGGACGATGGTGGGCGCCATCATCGACGGCAGGCGCCGCCCGGGCGGGTGCCGGAACCAGCCGAGCGGCGAGAGGTCCTGCTCCCCCATCATGTTGTTCAGGTGGATGCCCGTGCCGGGCACGACCTCGCCGCAGCCCTCGCCGTTGGTGCACGTCACCGAGCAGCCCCAGCCGTCCTCGTCGAGGACGGAGATGTGGGTCGTCGAGCCGAGGCGGCGGGCGAGGAAGGACTGCTGGAAGCCGGGATCGGCGAGGCCCGCGAGGAAGGCGGGAGTGCGCTCCGCCTGCGCGAGGCCCATCACCTCGACGAGCTCCTCGGTCGACGGGGCGCCGGGCGTGCGCGCGAGCACCGCGAGGGCGTAGGCGATGAGGATCCCGCCCGCGCTCGGCGGCGGGTTCAGCAGGACGTCGCGCCCGTGGTAGTCGACCCGGATCGGCTCGCGGTCGCAGGTGGTGTAGGCCGCGAGGTCCGCAGGCCCGAGCATGCCGCCGCGCGCGGCGACCCAGGTCGTGACCTTCTCCGCCACGTCGCCGGTGTAGAACGGGGCGTCGCCGTCCGCGGCGAGGCGCTCCAGCGCGTCGCCGAGGTCCGGGTTGCAGAAGCGGTCGCCGGCCTGGAGCAGCCGGCCCTCGGGCATGAAGAGCGCGCGCGACTCCGGCGTGGCGGCCTCGATCGGCGCGAGGATCTCGTAGACGTACGCCTGCTCGGGCGTGATCTCGACCCCGGCGCGCGCGAGCGCCGCGGCCGGTGCGGCGAGCGCCTCGAGCGGCACCGTGCCGAAGCGCTGCGAGGCCGTGCAGATGCCCGACGGCGTGCCGTACGTGCCGGCGGCCGACGCGCCGATGTGGAAGACCTGCACGACGTCGCCGAACGAGACGTCGACGGGCACGAGCGGCGCGCGCGCCGCCGGGTCCCCCTCGCGGCCCGGCGCCTCGACGAAGAAGTCGAGCAGGACCGGCTCGCGGTCCGGCGGCACGACGAGCATGAAGCCGCCGGCGCCGAGCCCGGTCAGCAGCGGCTCCGCCGCGAACGAGGCCAGCATCGCGCCGATCGCGGCGTCGACGGCGTTGCCGCCGGCGCGGAGCACGTCCGCGCCGGCTTCCGCGGTGACCGGGTGGCCCGCGGCGACGACGCCGCCCATGGGGGTGTTCGTCAGTACCGCGGGATGAACTCCGGGACCTCGACGTCCATCGGCGACCGCTCGCGGCGCGCCTGCTGCGGCCGGCCCACGCGGCTCACGCGCGGTTCCCCGGCGGGCTCGCGCAGGGACGGACGCGCGGCGCCGTCGCGGCCGGTCGGCGGCTGCTCGTAGCCCGTCGCCACGACGGTGACCCAGACCTGGTCCTCCAGCTTCTCGTCGACCATGGCACCGAAGATGATGTTCGCATCCGGGTGTGCCGCCTCGGCCACCGCCTGCGCCGCCTCGTTGACCTCCCAGAGCGACAGGTCGCGGCCGCCCGTGATGGACAGGAGGATCCCGCGCGCCCCCTCGAGCGTCGTCTCCAGCAGCGGCGAGGAGGCGGCCTGCGCCGCGGCGTCCGTCGCCCGCTTGTCGCCGCTTCCCATGCCGATGCCCAGCAGCGCCGGCCCGGCGTCGGCCATGATCGTCCGCACGTCGGCGAAGTCGAGGTTGATCAGGCCGGGAAGCGTGATGAGGTCGGAGATGCCCTGCACGCCCTGGCGCAGGACGTCGTCGGCCACCCGGAACGCCTCGACCATCGAGGTGTTGCGGTCCAGCACCGAGAGGAGCCGGTTGTTCGGGACGACGATCAGCGTGTCGACTTCCTCGCTGAGGATCTCGATGCCCTGCTCCGCCGCCTGCGCGCGCCGCGAGCCCTCGAAGCCGAACGGCTTGGTGACGATGCCGACGGTGAGCGCCCCGAGCTCGCGCGCGATCCGGGCGACCACGGGCGCGGCGCCGGTGCCGGTGCCACCGCCCTCGCCGGCCGTGATGAACACCATGTCCGCGCCCTTCAGCACGGCCTTGATGCGGTCGACGTCCTCCATCGCCGCCGCGCGCCCGCGCTCCGCGTCCGAGCCGGAGCCCAGGCCGCGCGTGAGGTCGGCGCCGATCTGCAGCGTCATCGACGCCGACGCCTGCTGGAGCGACTGGGCGTCGGTGTTCACCGCGACGAACTCCACGCCGCCGACCTCCGCCTCGATCATGCGGTTGACGGCGTTGACGCCGGCGCCGCCGACGCCGATGACGCGCAGCTGCGGGCTGCCGATCGCGGGCACGACCGGGGTCTCGTACGCCTCCGCGGCCGGCGCGGGCGGCTCCGGCGGCGCGCTCATCGCGTTCTCGGGCACGTCGGAGGAGAAGGCGTGGCGCAGGCGCTCCTGCGGCGTCGGCACGCGCCGCGGCGGCACGGGCGCGGTCAC
>DATMVH010000371.1:0-4527 GCA_035563395.1 Solirubrobacteraceae bacterium | reverse complement strand
CGCCCGTCTCCGGCGCGGTCCAGGCGCGCCCCGGTGAACGCCGTCACGCGAGCGCCGGGACGACCTCGGCGGCGATCAGCTCGAGCGGCTCGTCGTCGCGGTGGCGCAGGTGCTGCAGCATGACGCGCTCCACCCCGGCGTCGGCGTACTCGCCGAGCCGGGCGACCAGCTGCTCGGGCGTTCCCGCCAGCCAGCGCGACATGTCGCCGTGGCCCTCGGCCGCGTAGCGCTCGCGGCTCGCGGCGAGCGCGGCCTCGTCCGCGCCCACGACGAAGGGGATCATGAGGGAGAAGCGCAGCGTGGCCGGATCGCGCCCGGCCTTCTCGCAGGCCTCCTCCAGCCGCCGGCGGCGGTCCGCCGCCTCGTCCGGCGGGGGGCCGACCACGTTGTACTCGTCGGCCCAGCGCGCGGCGAGCGCCGCCGAGCGCGGGCCGGCGCCGCCGCCCATGAGCAGCGGGATGCGCGGCTGCTGGACGGGCTTGGGCAGCGCGTCCAGGCCCTCGATCGTCCAGTGCTCGCCGCGGAAGGAGAACGTTCCCTCCGTCCAGGAGCGGCTGATGATCTCGAGCTGCTCGGCGAGCCGGTCCATCCGCGTCCGCATGTCCGGGAACGCGAAGCCGTACGCGCGGTGCTCGACCTCGCTCCAGCCCGTGCCGATCCCCACGTCGATCCGGCCGCCCGAGATGTGGTCCGCCGTCACGGCCAGCTTCGCCAGCAGGGAGGGATGGCGGAACGTGGCCGGCGAGACGAGCGTCCCGAGCCGCAGCGTCGACGTCACCGCCGCGAGCCCGCACACCGTGCCCCACGCGTCGAGCGCGCCGCGCCGCTGCTCGCCCATGACCGAGAGGTAGTGGTCCGAGCGGAACAGGGCCTCGTACGGGAGGCGCTCGCACGTGGCCGCGAGCGCGCGCCAGTCCTCCCAGGTCACGTCCTCCTGGCCTTCGATCATCACCGCGAAGCGCATGGCCGCGCACGCTAGCGCGCGCCTCGCGTTCTATTGTCGGCGCATGGCCTACCAGCCCGACGAGCTCCTCGGCGACGCCGCCCTCCAGGCCGCGGTGGCCGCCCTCGCGGAGCGCAACCAGCATCACCTGGCCGACATGAGCGAGGAGGAGCGCGCCGACGCCGTGAACCACTGGCGCGACCTCGCCATGACGGTCCTCGTCGCGGCCCGGACGGCGGCCCCGACGGCGGCGCCGGCGGGCCAGGAGGACGGCGGCGGGCGCGCGGCGATCGTGCTCGAGGACGCGGGCGGCGACGAGATCACCGTGCACGCGTCGTTCTATCCGCAGCTGGAGGACCTCGGCGGCGGCGAGGTGGCGGCCACCCCGGCGCAGGCCACCGCGCTCGAGCTGCTCGACCAGCTCGCGGGCGAGCCCCCCGAGGAGCACCGGCACTAGAGCCGCGCGCGTCTTCACCTGCTCGACCCGTCCGGCTGCGAGCGGGAGCTCACCGTGCCCATCCCCGGCGCCGAGCCGGCCGCCGGGATCGCCGCGGTGCGCGAGCAGTGGTTCGGTCGCGAGTAGCCCGGGCCGCGTAAGGAACCACCCGGAAGGCCTGGGTGCCCCGTCCTGGCCGCGGGCAGAATCCCCGCGCGGCGCACGGACGGCGCCGCTCCCACGGATGGAGGAGCTTCCGACTTGACGTGCACCCATCAGGGGTTCCACAGCGGAGCGGGCCGCTACGACCGGGACGCTGCGCTACGTGATCGTGTGCGACGGGTGCTTGGCGGAGATCGCGCAGGTCCGCGCCGAGGCCTACCGCCCCGCGTTCGACCCCGAGGGAAGCGTCGTCGCGCTCAGGCGCACCCGTGGCGGCGACCCGGGCGCCTCGCGTCACACTTGAGGCATGGTCGAGGTCGTCGCGATCGCCCGCGCGCTGCGCGGAGGCCCCGCGACGCTCGACGCGCTCGGCGCTCGCCTGGGCGGCGCGGGCCGCGACGCGCTGGCCTGGGCGCTCGAGGATGCGCTCGCGCGCGGCTGGGTCGCCTCCTCGGCCCAGGAGGACTGCGGGCCGGACGGGATCTGCTCCACCGCCGCGCCGACCGTCTTCCGGCTCACGGACGCCGGTCGCGCCGCCGCCGGCTGAGCGCAACCGCGACGGGGCCGGCCGGGCGGCCGGTAGCGTTTCTCGCCATGCCGGAGGCGATGACCAGGGTCGGGGAGCTCGAGCTCTGCTACGAGACGTTCGGGGACTCGAGCGCGCCGCCCATGCTGCTCGTCATGGGGCTGGGCACGCAGATGGTCGGCTGGCCCGACGGGTTCTGCGCCGCGCTCGCCGACCGCGGCTTCCACGTCATCCGCTACGACAACCGCGACATCGGCCGCTCGACGCACCTGCGCGACGTGCCGCCGCCGACGCGCGCGCAGCTGCTGCGGCGCGACCGCCGGGCCGCGGCGTACGACCTCGGCGACATGGCCGCCGACGGCGTCGGCCTGCTCGACGCGCTGGGCTTCGGCGAGGCGCACGTCGTGGGCGCCTCGATGGGCGGCATGATCGCGCAGCTGATGGCGGCGCGGCACCCGGCCCGCGTCCGCTCGCTCGCGTCGATCATGTCCAACACGGGCCATCGCTGGCGCGGGATGCCCGGCCTGCGGATCTACCCGCTCCTGCTGCGGCGCCCCGCGCGCGACCGCGCGAGCGCGGTCGACGCCGCCGTCGCGGCGTGGCGGCTGATCGGCTCCCCCGGCTTCGAGTTCGACGAGGCCGAGCTGCGCCAGGTCGCCGCGCGCAGCTGGGACCGCGGCTACGACCCCGCCGGGACGGCACGGCAGCTCGCGGCCATCCTCGCCACGGGCAACCGCGCCGCGGACCTCAGGCGGATCACGGCACCCACCGTGGTCATCCACGGCACGAAGGACCGGATGGTGCGGCCGTCCGGCGCCCGCGAGACCGCGCGGGCGATCCCCGGCGCGCGGCTCGTGTGGATCGACGGCATGGGGCACGACCTCCCGCGCGCGGCGTGGCCGCCGATCCTCGACGCGGTCGGCGAGAACGCCGCGCGCGCCGACGTGCCCGCCCGCCGCCGCGCCGCCGCCTGACGGCGCTGGATCGGCGTAGGATTCGCCGGGAAGCGCCATGCGCGCCGGCTCCTTCATCGTCGAGTGCCCGGGCTGCGGGACGCGGTTCGAGGACTGGTGGCGCCCGTGCGCCGATCTCGACTGCGACCCGGAGCTCGGCGACCCCGGCTACCTCGACTGCGCGGCGACGGCGACCTGCCCCCGCTGCGGGGAGGAGATCCGTCTCGGCGTCGTCGGCGGGACGCCGGGCGCCCGCGGCTGACCGTCCGTCAGGGCACCCACCGTTCATGCCGGTCCCTCGTTCGTCCGGGACCCGCCGTTCAGGAGGTCCCGGGACCAGTCCCCCTCCCGGTCTACGACCAAAGTCCCATGGATGCGGCGGGGCTCGTACGGCACCCTGAATCCCGTCGCCCAGGACGCCGGGTGGCCGCCCCGCCGCTCTCGGCCGGGCGAACCAAGGGACACGCACGGAGGTGCGGTGATGGTCGCGGAGACGGTGGTGACGGAGTGCCGTCAGGAGGCGGCGACCGTGATGTGGGAGAGCGACGTCCGCTCTTCGGACACGGGGCTGTTCCTCAGCCGGCCGGCGGCCCCGGACCGGACCGCAGCCGCACCGCTCGCCGCCCCGAGCGCTGCCGCCGGCGGCGCGGCACGTGCCCCGTCCGTGCTGATCGTCGACGACGACGACTCGCTCCGCGAGATGCTCCACGAGCTGCTCGAGCGCGACGGGCGCCTCCACGTCGCCGGCGAGGCGCGCGACGGGCGCGACGCGATCGAGGCCGCCGCGCGCCTGCGGCCCGACGCGATCCTCCTCGACCACCAGATGCCGGACTTGACCGGGCTGGAGATCCTCCCGGCCCTGCGCCGCCAGGCGCCGGCGGCCGTCGTGGTCATGCTCTCCGGCGACCCGGACGCCGACCTGGCCCGCCGCGCCACCGAAGCCGGCGCGGACGCGTTCTTCCAGAAGGGCACCCGGCTGCTGCACCTGCTCGACTCGGTGGTCGCGCTCGTGTGCCCCGTCCACGCCGCCGGCCGGCCGCTCTGACGGCTCACACGCCGTCGACGATCAGCAGGTCGATCTCGGACGCGGACCGGCGCCACTCCCGGATCTCGGCGTAGTCGGGGTCGTCGTACCACGCGCGCGCGGCCGCCGCGTCCGGGAACTCGATCACCACCACGCGCCCCGGAGGCGATCCCTCGAGCGGGTCGATCCGCCCGCCGCGGACGATGAAGTGCCCGCCGTGGCGCGCGACGAGCGGCGTGTTGGCGGCGCGGTAGTCCTGCAGCGCGGGCGCGTCGAGGTCGGGCGCGCGGAGGAAGGCGATGACGTAGGCGGGCATGGACGGGAGCCTGCCACGTCCGGCGGGGCCCGCCGTCCCGCGCGCGTGCTCTACTCGTCGCCGTGGAGCCCCATCAGGAGATCCGCGCCGTCCGCCGGGCCCGCCGCCGCGCGGCCCTCCGGCGCCGCCGCATGCTCGCCGCCGGTGCCGTCGCGGCGCTGGCCGCG
>DATMVH010000370.1:0-2985 GCA_035563395.1 Solirubrobacteraceae bacterium | reverse complement strand
CGCGTTCGTGGAGGGCACGCTGCTCGCGGCCTACGCGTACACGCGCTGGAAGTCCGAGGAGCCGGACCGCCGCGGCCCCGAGCGGCTCGTCGTCTCCGCGCACCACGACGTGGGCGACGCGGTGGCGGCGGCGCGCGTGGGGGCCGAGGCCGCCAACGCGGCGCGCGACCTCGCCAACGCGCCCGCCAACGAGATGACGCCCGAGCGGCTCGCCACGCGCGCCGGCGAGCTCGCCGAGCGCCACTCCAGCCTGTCCGTCGCGCTGATGGACCGGGACGAGATCGAGGGCGCGGGGATGGGCGCCTTCGCGGCCGTGGCCCGCGGCGCGGACCACGAGCCGCAGCTCATCACCATGACCTACGAGCCCGGCGACGTGGCCGGGCCGCCGCTCGGCATCGTCGGCAAGGCGGTGACCTTCGACACCGGCGGCTACTCGATCAAGGCGGCCGCGCGGATGCACGAGATGAAGTTCGACATGTCGGGCGGCGCGGCGGTGATCGAGGCGACCGGCGCGATCGCGCGGCTCGGGCTGCCGGTGCGGCTCGTGTCCGTGATCGGGGCGACCGAGAACATGATCTCGGGCCGCGCGATGCGGCCTGGAGACATCGTCCGCTCGCGCGCGGGCGTGACGATCGAGATCAACAACACGGACGCCGAGGGCCGGCTCGTGCTCGCGGACTGCATCACGCACGCGATCGAGCGGGGCGCGGAGCGGCTCGTCGACCTCGCGACGCTCACGGGCGGGATCGTCACCACCTTCGGGCCCGTCCACGCGGGCCTCATGGGCAACGACGACGCCTGGTGCGAGCAGGTGCTCGCCGCCGGGGAGGCGACCGGCGAGCGGCTGTGGCGGCTCCCGCTCGACCCGCTGTACGCCGAGATGGTCAAGGGCCGCTACGCGGACATCGTCAACGCAGTGGAGGGCCGCAAGGCGCACTCCATCACCGCGGCGGAGTTCCTGCACCGCTTCGCGGGCGACGTGCCGTGGGCGCACCTCGACATCGCCGGCGTCTCGGACGACCTCGGGCGGCCCTACGCCGCCAAGGGCGCGTCCGGCTGGGGCGTGCGGCTCCTCGTCGAGCTGGCGCGCGCCAGCGGCGGCGCCCCCGACATGCACTGACGCGACCTCTGTACGCTCGGCCCGAAGGCCGGCGGAACCGATCAGGCAGGTGGCTCGCATGGAACCCACGTCGCTCCCGCACACGACCATGGCCGAGGGCGCGACGCGACGGGGGTTCATCCGGGGCATCGCCGCCGCGGGCGCGTCGACCGCGGTCGCCGTGGCGCTCGACCGAACCCGCGTCGTCGACCTCGGGACGGCGACCGCGGCGGCGCAGGCGCCGAACGCGTTCTCCGACTTCCGCGCCGTCGCGCCGTCCTCCGACGACCAGCTGCAGGTCCCCGACGGCTTCCGCGCCGACGTGGTCATCGGCTACGGCGACGCCTTCGAGGGCGACGGCGGGGCGCGGCTGAGCTACGGCTACAACAACGACTTCCTCGCGTTCTTCCCGCTGCCGGCGGACAGCGGCAGCTCGTCGGAAGGGCTGCTGTTCGTCAACCACGAGTACCCGTCGCCGCGCTTCCAGCACGGCCAGACCGATCCGCTCGCCAAGACCGTCGAGCAGATCGACGTGGAGCGGGACTCGGTCGGCAACTCGGTCGTCCACGTCCGGCGTGACGCCGACGGGCGCTGGCGCGTGGTGAGCCCGTCCCCGTACAACCGGCGCGTCACCGCGCGCGGCCCGGCGCTGCAGTTCACGGGGCCGCTCGCCGGCAACCCGGCGTACCCCGGCATCGGCACGGAGGCGCAGGGCTCGCTCGCCAACTGCTCCGGCGGCATCACGCCGTGGGGCACCGCGCTGTCGTGCGAGGAGAACTACCAGGACTATCCGGCCACGGGCGCCGGCGGCCACGGCTGGACCCCCGCGAAGCTCGGCACGGACGCCTACGTCGAGGGCGACGGCCGGACGGGCCCCGCGAAGTACGGCTGGGTGTGCGAGCACGACCCGTACCACGCGCGCATCGACGGCGAGCACGCCGGACGCAAGCACACGGCGCTCGGCCGCTTCCGGCACGAGAACGCCGCCTTCCGCGCCCGCACGGGGCAGCCGTTCGTGCTCTACATGGGCGACGACCGCACGGGCGGCGGCGTCTACAAGTTCGTGTCCACCCGCGCCTTCGTCCCCGGCGACGGGCCGAACAACCTTCAGATCCTCACGGAGGGCGCGCTGTACGTCGCCCGCTGGGAGCCGGCCGGGCGGCGCGTGTTCGACGCGAGCGGCACGCGGGTCACGCCCGCGGCCGGCGTCGGGACGTGGCGGCGCGTGGCGGAGCCCGAGCTCGCGGACACGCACCGGCTGATCCGCGCGGCGGTGGGCGCGGGCGAGTGGGACGCCCACTACGCCACGAACCGCCCGGAGGACCTCGAGGTCGACGAGGACGGCACGGTCTACATCGCGCTGACCAACAACGCCGACGTCGGCGACGTGCACGGCGCGGTCCGCCGGCTGCGCGAGTCGGGCAACGACCCGGCGTCGGTCGGGCCGGGCGCGCCGTTCATCTGGGAGGACTACGCGGTGGGAGGCCCGTCGACGTCGGGAGAGCCCGGCCGCGAGGGGTTCTCCTCGCCGGACAACCTCGTCTTCGACAGGGGCGGCAACCTCTGGGTCGTCACGGACATCTCGTCCAGCGCGCTGAACGACCCGGCGCGCCCCCAGGCCTTCCACCGCAACAACGCCGTGTTCATGATCCCGCGGACCGGCCCGAACGCCGGCGTGGCGTTCCGCTTCGCGAACATGCCCGTGCAGGCGGAGGGCACCGGCCCGTACTTCACGCCCGACGAGGCGACGCTCTTCCTCAACGTGCAGCACCCCGGCGAGGAGTCGACCACGCGGGGCGACGGCTCGCCCGGCAGCTTCGACGGGGTCACGTCCTACTGGCCGCGCGGGAACCGGACGACCGGCGCCAACCCGTCGCAGCCCATTC
>DATMVH010000369.1:0-4760 GCA_035563395.1 Solirubrobacteraceae bacterium | reverse complement strand
GCTGGATGCCCGGCCCGCCCGGCTGCCGCTCCGCGTCACGCGCGCGTGAAACCGCGTCGCCGGGCACTCGCGCCGGCTCCGCGCTCCGGACGGGCGCGGCCCCCGCCGCCGCGGGCGCTGCCGCCACGGGCACCGGCCGGTCGTCCGGCACGACGGGCGCTTCGCCACCGAGGCGCGGCCACGCCGCGACGAGGACGACCGCCGGGACGGCCACGGCCACCCGGGCGACGTTGCCCCACTTGATGCGAACCCGCCGTGCGTGCGTCATGTGCCCCGTATGTCGGGGCCGCGCGAAGTTCTCCCCCCCGTTGCTAGCATGGCCCGCCGCATGGCGACGGAGCAGCCCACGTACGACCTCGTCCTCCTGCTCGACCCCGAGTCCGACGAGGAGCGCCGGACGAACATCCTCGCGAGCCTCGAGCAGGTCATCGAGCGCCAGGGGGCCGTGGTCTCGCGGCACGACTGGGGCGTGCGCCCGACCGCGTACGAGGTCCGGAAGCGCGGCGACGCGGACTACCACCTGCTCCAGTTCCAGGGCACGCCTGAGTTGCTCCAGCAGCTCGACCACGCCCTCAAGATCACGGACGGCGTCAACCGCTTCCGGATCATCAAGCTGCGGAACGGCACGCCCGCGCCGCCGGATCTCCGCATGTCGGCGGCCGCCGCCGAGGCGCCCGCGAGCACCGAGATCGAGCGCTGAGCGCCCCGCCGGCGCGGCCTTCCCGCACGACTCTCGCCCTTGGTGTCACGCCTTCCGCACGAAGGTGTCAAGAAAGTCGCGCAGATTGCGACTCCCGGGGAGAGGACGCCGGGGCCGGCCCTAGACTCGGCGACCCGCACGACTTTCGCCAGGAAAGGAGCCACAAGGTGGCGGCCACAAACATCAACCGCGTCGTCCTGACCGGCAACCTCACGCGTGATCCCGAGCTGCGCTCGCTGCCCAGCGGCATGTCGGTCTGCTCGCTCCGCATCGCGTGCAACACACGCCGCAAGAACAACGCCACGGGCGACTGGGAGGACAAGCCCAACTACTTCGACGTGACCGTCTGGGGCGCGCAGGGCGAGAACTGCGCCCGGTTCCTCGCGAAGGGACGCCCCGTCGCCATCGACGGCCGGCTCGAGTGGCGCGAGTGGGACACCCAGGACGGGCAGAAGCGCCAGGCGGTCGAGATCATCGCCGACGCGGTGCAGTTCCTCGGCGGCCGCGACGAGGGCATGGGCGGCGGCGGCGGCTTCACGCCGCGCTCCGATGTCGCCGCCGACGAGGGCGACTTCCAGCCCGCGGGCGCGGCGAACGGCCGCAGCACCGCCGCGGACGACGACATCCCGTTCTGATCGGTGCCGCGCCGGCCGCGCCCGCGCGGCCGGCGCCCCCTGTCGGCTACTACACTGCAAGGCCCCGCGCGGCGGGCGCGCGTCTTGCCCTGCGTCCGCGCGAACACGAGTTTCTCCAGCGAGGTCTTCCAGAACAGTGGCGAAGCAGCGCAGCCGGCCGACGCGCCGGCGAGACAAGAAGGGCGGGCCGGGCTCCGGTCGCCGCAAGTCGTGCGGCTTCTGCCGGGACAAGATCGAGCAGGTCGACTACAAGGACGTCGGCACGCTCCGGAAGTACGTCTCGGACCGAGGCAAGATTCGCTCGCGGCGGATCACGGGCGCCTGTCGCCGCCACCAGAACCAGGTCGCCACGGCGGTCAAGCGCGCACGGGAAGTGGCGCTGCTGCCGTACGTCGGTGACAACCGCGAGGAGCGCGACGAGCGCGGTCGCGGCCGCCGCGACGACCGCGACCGGGACCGGGACCGCTAGGCGACCGCCGATGCCGCAAGCCATCCTCCTGCAGGACGTCGAGACGCTCGGCACGCGGGGCGCCGTCGTCGACGTCTCGAAGGGCTACCTGCGCAACTTCCTCATCCCGCGGAAGCTGGCCGAGCCCGCCACGAAGGGCGCGATCGCCGCGGCGAAGCGCCGCGACGAGGCGGCCCAGCGCGCGGTCGCGGACGCCACGGCCCGCGCTCAGGACAGCGCGGCGCTCCTGAACAAGACGGTCCGGACCATCGCCCCAAAGGCCGGCGAGGACGGCCGCCTGTTCGGCTCCGTGACATCCCAGGACATCGTCGACGCCATCAAGGACGCCCGCGGCATCGCGATCGACCGCCGCAAGGTCCACCTCGACGAGCCCATCCGCACGGTCGGCACGCGGATGGTCGTCGTGGAGATCGACGAGGGCGTCACGGCGACCGTCAAGACGATGGTCGTCGAGCAGAAGTAGCTCGCCCACAATCGGAGTTCGCGCGGCCGCCCTTCGGCGGCCGCTTTCGTTTGCGGCCTGCGGACGGCGGTCGGGCGGCCGCCGTCCGCGTTCACACGGGCCGTCAGCCGTGGCCGCCTCGCGCGGCGCGCGGTCTCGGGCGGCTCGATCGGGATGCCCGTGAACGGCCGCGCAGGCCGGCCGTTCACGCCACCGCGCCGGGCAAGAACACGAAAGAGCGGGATTTCGCAACGAAATTGCCCATTAAGCGCGCCGACTTCGGCCTCGCCGGCGACGCGTCGGCCGCCCGACCTAGACTCGGCGCCTCTCGTGACGACCTTCGACGGCACCCAGGCGAACGGCCACCCGAACGGCGGCGGGCCACGCTTGCCGGACGGCCCGCTCACGCCGCCGCAGAACCTGGAGGCGGAGCAGTCGGTCCTCGGCGCGGTGCTGCTGTCGGACACCTCGCTTCCGGCCCTCATCATCGACGAGCGCCTCCGCCCGGAGGACTTCTACCGCGAGGCCCACGCGGTGATCTTCGCTGCGATGCTGGAGCTGCACGGCGGCGGGCAGAACGTCGACGCGCTCACGCTCGTCGAGCACCTCAAGCAGTCGGGCCGGCTCGACGCGGTGGGCGGCCGGGCGACCGTCGACCTGCTGGCGGCCAGCGTGCCGGCCGTCGGCCATCTCCGCCAATACGCGCGGATCGTCCGCGACAACGCGATGCTGCGCCGGCTCCTGCGCGCGTCCTACGACATCCAGGCGCGCGTCCACGCGCACGACGCGCCGCCGCGCGAGCTCGTGGACATCGCCGAGCGCACCATCCTCGAGGTCGCCCACGAGGACAGCCGCAAGGACTTCCGCGCCGTCCACGACGTGCTGTTCGCCGAGCTCGACAAGCTCGAGAGGCTGTCCCGGGAAGGCAAGGCGATCACCGGGACGCCGTCCGGGTTCGAGGATCTGGACACGATCACGGGCGGCTTCCAGCCCGGCAACCTGATCATCCTCGCGGCGCGCCCGTCGATGGGGAAGTCGGCGCTCATGGCGAACTTCGCGGAGAACGCTGCGCTGGGCGCGCAGAAGGCCGTCGCGCTCTTCTCGCTGGAGATGTCGGAGTCCGAGCTCGCGCAGCGCTTCATCGCGTCGCAGGCGTCGATCAAGGGCGACGATCTCCGCAAGGGCAAGGTCCCGGCCTCGCGCTGGGGCAAGATCATGGAGGCGTCGAACCGGCTCGCCAAGTCGCCGCTGTTCATCGACGACTCGTCGGACCTCTCCGTCCTCGACGTGCGCGCCAAGGCCCGGCGCCTGCTCCAGCAGCACGCCGACGGCCTCGGGCTGATTCTCATCGACTACCTCCAGCTCATGCGGGCCGACGGTCGCACGGACAACCGCGTCGAGCAGATCGGGCAGATCTCCCGCGGACTGAAGACCCTCGCGCGCGAGCTCGACGTCCCGGTCATCGCGCTGTCGCAGCTCAACCGCGGCGTCGAGCAGCGGACGGACAAGCGCCCGGTGCTGTCCGACCTCCGCGAGTCCGGAAGCATCGAGCAGGACGCCGATCTCGTGATGTTCATCTACCGCGACGAGTATTACGACAAGGAATCGGAGCGCGAAGGGATCGCCGACGTGATCATCTCCAAGCACCGCAACGGCGGCCTCGGGACCGTGGAGCTCACCTTCCAGAAGGACTACCCGCGCTTCATGTCCTACGTCGGCGACGACCGGTACTGATGCTTCCGTGTCCCGACGGACTCTGCGACGGGTCCGGGTTCCTGTACGACGAGGCCGCACGCCGGGCGCGCCCGTGCCGATGCCGGCCGGGTCGCATCGCGCGGAAGCGCGCGCAGGCGCTGGAGGTACGCATCCCGCGGCGCTATCGCGAGGTGTCGTTCGACCGCGAGCCGCTGCCGAGCATCGAGCGCGCGAACCCCCACCTCGTGCGCGAGGTCAGGCGGTACGCGCACGATGTCGCCGCGCAGCTCGAGGCGGGCCGCGGCATGTGGTTCACCGGGGACGTCGGCACCGGCAAGACGACCGTGGCGATGGTGATCTCGAAGGCGGCGCTCGAAGCCCACCGGACGGTCGCCATCTACTCGCTGCCCCGGCTGCTCGCGCTGCTGCGCGACACGTACAGCGACGACGCCCGCTACTCGCTGCACGACCTCATCGAGCGACTGTGCGCCGTCGACCTGCTCCACGTCGACGACGTCGGCGCCGAGCAGTCGTCCCCGTGGGTGCTCGAACAGCTCTACTCCATCGTCAACACCCGGTACGAGGACGGGCGGGCGATGCTCGTCACGACGAACCTCATCACGCGGGCGGGCGACGCGGCGCTGCGCGACCAGATCGGCGACCGGACGGTGTCGCGGCTGTGGGAGATCTGCGGCGAGCCGATGTTCATGGGCGGCGACGACCACCGCCGCGTGACGTTCGAGCTGCCGGACACGGGGATCTCCGGTGCGGCGGCGGACGACCGTCCGCCCGCGTTCGGCGACGCGCCGGGCGGGGGCC
>DATMVH010000368.1:0-2674 GCA_035563395.1 Solirubrobacteraceae bacterium | reverse complement strand
CGTCGCGGGGCACGAGCACGCACACGGTGGCGTCGCGCGCGCGGACCGTGAACGCGGGCGCAAGCGCGGTCAGGACGGACGCGACGCCGAACGACTCGCCCGGCTCGAGCACGTCGATCGCCTGGTCGCCGTGCAGCAGCTCGACCGAGCCGGAGCGGATCACGTACAGGTGCTTCGCCGGACGCGCGTCCTCGACCAGGATCGCGGTGCCCTCCGGGTACGCGCGCACGGAGGACGCCGCGGCCGCGGCCGCCAGCTCGGCGGGCAACAGCCCGTCGAACGGCGGATGGCCTCCGAGGAAGGCGGCGAGCTGGGCGGCGTCCTCAGGCAGGTTCTCAGCCAGGACTCACAAGGTAGACGGGGATGCGCGCGCGCCGCTGCACGCGCTGCGGCTCTTGCGACCAGAGGAAGTCGGCGACCCACGCGCTGCGCGGCGGGTCGGCGCCCATGACGATCGCGTCGCAGCCCATCCGCTCGGCCTCGCGCACGATCGCCTTGGCGGCGCCGCGCGTCCCCACGACCCGGCCCTCCGACGGCACCCCCCGGGCGCGGAGCGCCTCGACCGCCGTGCGCACGCTCGCGCGCTGCGCGTCCCACTCCTGCCGCGTCGGCAGCAGCCCGGGGTTCGGCAGGCCGAAGCTCGTGCCGTGCACGCGAGCGACGGAGAACACGTACACGGGCGCGGCCGTGGGCAGTGCGAGCCGCGCGGCGACGGCGATCGCCGCGGCGTCGATCGGCCGCTCCTCCGAGGCGAGCAGCACCGCGCGGGGCTGCAGCGCCTCGGGCTCGGGCAGGGGAGCGGCCGGGCGGATCAGGCGACCTCCGACACGCGCGGCGACGGCGGCGGTGTCTTCTCCCGCTCCGCGTACTTCTTGTCCTCCACGCGCGTCCGGTACAGGTACAGCGGCAGGTACATGACGGCGATGACCCAGCCGAGGAAGTAGTAGATCTCCGTGTCGCCGATGCGGGCGTAGGAGATGCCGCCGTAGGCCCAGAAGGCGAACAGGCAGAAGGCCAGGACGAGCGCGACGTACTTGAACGGCTCGGGCAGCCGGACCGGGCGGTGCACCTGCGGCCTGTGGCGGCGCAGGAGGTAGTACGCGATCAGCACGAGGATGAGCGAGCCCGTGTACCCCACGTTCGAGAACGAGTAGATCTGCACCGCGCCGCCGAGCAGGACGACGAGCAGCGAGAAGATGACGTTGAAGACCATCGCGTTCGCCGGCACGCCGTGGCGGTTCGTGCGCTGGAAGAAGCGCGGGAACTGCCCGTCGACGCTCATCTGGTGCAGTGAGCGCGCGCAGCCCATGATCGCGTTCAGCGCGGAGAGCATCAGCGCCACGATCAGCATCCCGGCGATCAGCCAGTTGAGGACCTCGCCGCCCGTGTTGAACAGCTCGCCGGCGAAGGTCACGAAGATCGTGTTCGGGTCGACGAGCTCGGCGTTCGACAGCGCCCCGGCGCCGAGCACGCAGACGAAGGCCATCGGGATGAGCGTGTAGATCGCCAGGCCGTAGAGACCCTCGAGGTTCATGGCGATCTTCGCGTCGCGGTCGGGGTCGCGCGTCTCGCCGATGTAGCAGGCCGCCGCCTCCATCGCGAGGACGTTCCACGTCAGGAGGAAGGCGTAGCCCATGTAGAGGGCGAACCAGCCCGTCCCGTCGAGGCCGGAGAAGAAGCTCGAGCCGTCGAGCTGGTGGAAGCCGGACAGCTGGCCCCAGTCGGCGTCGCCGGTGAACAGCCACACGACGGCGAGGAAGGTGAGGGGAATCATCGCGAGCACGCCGAGAACGGTCGCGAAGCGCGCGCCGACGCGGATGCCGAGGTAGGCCGGGACGAAGAAGGCGAGGATCCCGATCACGGAGATGATCAGCGTCGTCCAGGCGATCGGCGTGTCGATCGGCGTGAAGCCCGACTCCGTGTCCAGGCCGAAGCGGTCGGCGATGTAGAAGGACGCCAGGATCATGTTGAGCGGCGCCACGGGGAACCAGCCGAGCCAGTACATCCAGGACGCGAGCCCGTTCGCGTGCTTCGCCGTGCGCGGCCACTTGTGCCGCATCGCCGGGTACACGTAGGACGGCGCGCCGCCGGTCCGCTCGGGCATCATGGCCGACAGCTCCGCCAGCATGAGGCAGAGCAGGTAGCCCATGAGCGTGATCACGATGATCAGCGGGATGGACGCCGCGCCGAGCGAGGTCACCATCACCGGCGCGATGCCGGTGACGAGGATCACGCCGGCGAGGCCGACGACGAACGCGCCCCACCAGTTCGTCTCGCGTGCGAGCCCGCCGCCCTCGTACTCGAGCACGTCGGCATGGGCGATCCCGCCCCTGTCGGTTTCCATCCGCTCCTCCTCGCCAGCCGCCGGACCAGCCCTCGTTCGCAACGGTAGTGACGATGTCGGAACCTCGACACGTGCGGATACTCCACTCCCGGACGGCACCTGATGTGGGATTCGCCCATGCGTGACGCCACTGTGGCGGACCTGCTCGCGGCCTTCGCCGCCCGCACGCCGGCCCCCGGGGGAGGGGCGGCGGCGGGGCTCGCGTGCGCGCTGGGCGCCGCGCTCGCGGAGATGGGCGCGCGGTTCGCGGAGCTGGACGCGGCCGCGGCGCGCGCCGCGGAGCTGCGGGAGACGGCCTTGCGGCTCGCGGGGGAGGACGCCGCCGGCTAC
>DATMVH010000367.1:0-5321 GCA_035563395.1 Solirubrobacteraceae bacterium | reverse complement strand
CACGCCGCGAGCCCGGAGTTCCGCAGCACCCTCGCGCCGCCGCCCACGGACGCCTGCGCGGCGCTGCCGTCCGCGGCGCGACCGTCGTGGTGAGGCGCGCGATCGTCGCGGCGGGCGCGGTCGCGGCGGTGGTGGCGGCCGCGCTGCTGCTCTCGGGCGTCCTCGGCGGCGACGACGCGACGGCGACCGGCGACCCGCACGGCGGCGTCGGGACCGTCGAGACCGCCGAGCTGGGCCGCGTGCTGCAGGCGGCGGAGGCCACGTCGGCGTCGCGCTCGCCGGCTGCGCTGGCCGCGGAAGGCCGCCGCCTGTTCCGGTCGACGGCGCTCGCCAAGGCGGGCGAGTCGTGCCAGAGCTGCCACATCGAGGGCGGCGGCACGAACGCGGAGCTGGGCACGATCGTCCACCCCCAGCACGACGGCGACTTCACGGGCCCGCGCGACGTGCCGTCGCTGTGGGGCGTGGCCGACACGGCGCCCTACGGGTGGGCGGGGCAGGAGCCGTCGCTCGAGGCGTTCGTCGCGGGAACCATCGTGTCGCACTTCAAGCGCGGCGACGTGCAGAGCGGGGACGAGACGGCGGAACAGGTCGCCGCGCTCGCGGCCTACCTGCGCACGCTCGAGCCGCCGGCGAGCGCGTTCGACCAGGGCACGCTGTCGGAGGCCGCGCGGCGCGGCGAGGACCTGTTCCAGGGCAAGGGCGGCTGCATCGGCTGCCACGCGGGCCCGCTGCTCACGGACAACGCGCTGCACAACACGCTCGTGCCCGCGGTGGAGGGAGCGAACGATCCGGGCGCGGCGTCCGCCGGCCCGCTGGCCGGCGCGTTCAACACGCCACAGATGCGCGACGTGCGCAACACGGGTCCGTACATGCACAACGGCGTCCTCAAGTCCCTGAAGGCCGTCGTCGAGTTCTACGACCAGCGGTCCTCCGTCCGGCCGCTCGACCTGACGGACGGCGAGATCGCCGACCTGGTCGCCTATCTCGAGAGCCTTTAGCTGCCGGTCCGTAAACCGGACATTCGTCCGGACGCTGCGGTTTCTCGCACGACGTGCCGATTTTCTGGCACGTGAGGCACGGAAGCCCGAACCGCAAGCTGAGCGCCGCGACCCGCCGGCAGCGCCCCGATCACCGCCCGACCGCCGCGGAGCGCGCCGTCGAGGCCGAGCGCGCGGACGTGCGCGCGTGGCTGCACGACAACGTGCTCCAGTACCTCGAGTACCTGGCCGCCGGCGGCTACGCCGACGAGCCCGACGCTGCGACGCTGCAGGACGTCGCCGCACGCGCCGCGGCCGAGGTGCGCGCCTACGTCGACGGCGACGCGCCGCGGCGCCCGCGCGACCTCGGGGTCGCGCTCGCCATCGTCGCCGACGACGCCCGCCTGCTCGCGGGCGACGTGCGGATCCGGCTGGTCGTCGGGCCCGAGGCCGCCGACGTCCCGCAGCCCGTCGTCGACACGCTCGCCGCCGCCACGCGCGAGGCGCTCGCCAACGTCGCCAAGCATGCCCGCGCCTCGCGCGCCACGATCCGCGGCGACGTCACGGCGGACGCCGCCGTCGTCTCGATCGCCGACGACGGCGCCGGCTTCGACCCGGGCAAGGTGGAGCTCGGCTCGGGGCTGCGCCACAGCGTCCTCGACCGTCTCGAGGCCGCCGGCGGGACCGCGATCCTGCGCGCCGCGCCCGGCGCCGGCACGACCCTCGTCCTCACCGTCCCGCTTCCCGACACGACTGCGCCCGAGGTGGTCGCATGAAGATCGACGTCCTCATCGTCGACGATTTCCCGCTGGTCCGCGAGGGCATGGCCACCGCGCTCACCCGCGACCCGGCCATCCGCGTCGTCGGCCAGGCCGACAACGGCCGGCAGGGGCTCGAGATGGCGCGCCAGCTGCAGCCCGACGTCATCCTCCTCGACCTCCACATGCCCGAGATGGGCGGCATGATGACCCTCGAGCGCCTCAAGGACGAGGTCCCGAAGGCCCGCGTGCTGATCGTGACGGCGAGCGAGAAGGCGGAGACGCTGCTGGCCGCGGTCTCCGGCGGCGCCGCCGGCTACATCACCAAGCGCGCCGGCCGGCAGGAGCTGTGCGACGCGGTCATCACCGTCCACGGCGGCGGCTCGGTGATCGCCCCGCACCTCGCGGGTCACCTGCTGCGCCAGTACCAGAAGGCGTCCCGCGGCGAGGCCGAGGACCTCCACAACCAGCTCAGCACGCGCGAGCTCGAGGTGCTGCGCCTCGTCGCGATGGGCTACACGGACCGCCAGATCGCGGAGGAGATCTACGTCTCCCCGCGCACGGTGCAGAACCACCTCGCCCGGATCCGGGACAAGACGGGCCTGCGCCGCCGGTCCGAGCTGACCCGGTGGGCCGTCGTGCACGCGGTCTACTAGCGCCCGGCTTCGCGGGTGACCATCACGGTCGACGGCCTGGGCTTGCTCGGCGTGCCGGTTCCCGCGGTGCGGTTGCCGTCCGGCCACCAGCTGGAGAACGTCTGCGGGTCGTCGGGCCGGGCGCCGTCGCGGCTCGGCGTCTCCTCGCCCGGGTGCTGGACGTTGATGAACAGCGTCGAGCCGTCCGGCGTGAAGTACGGTCCGGTGCCCTCCGCCTCGACGGGCATGTTGGCGAAGCGGAAGGCGACGCCGCGGTTGGGACCGCTCCGCGGGATCATGAAGACGGCGTTGTTGCGGTGGTACGCGTACTCGCGCTTCGGCTCCGTGCTCCCGCGCAGGGAGCTCGACGAGATGTCCGTGACGATCCACAGGTTGCCCGCCTCGTCGAAGACGAGGTTGTCGCAGCTGGAGAAGCCGCGCGTGCCGCGGCCGCGCCGGTTCGTCGGGCCGCCGCTCGCGTAGTCCCGCCACGTGAACGTGGTGGCGGTCGGGTCGTCGTCGGTCTCGCGGAGCCTGCGGATGGCGCCGTGCGCGTCGTTGACGCCGTCGGCGTCGTTGTTCGTGAACGCGATGTAGACGCTGCCGTCGCGTCCCACCTCGAGGTCCTCGGGGCGGTTGGTGGCGAAATGCTCGTCGAAGGTGTCCGTGCCGAAGCGGGCGCGGAGGTTCCGGGCGGTGTCGACGAGGTCCTCCTCGCGCACCGGCACCCAGCGGCCGCGGCCCTCGGCCGGGGTGATCGGGCGGGTGTCGCCGTACTCGCGGAACCGGCGCCGGCCCTCGGGCGCCCAGCGGGCGATGTACAGCGTGCCGGACTCGAGGATCCGCAGGTTGTTCGCGCGGTCGCCGGGGACGAAGCGCCGGTCGGAGACGAACTTGTAGACGCCCTCGTTCCGGCTGTCGTCGCCCATGTAGAGGACGAAGCGCTTGCCGCGCACGTGCCGGTAGGCGGCGTTCTCGTGGCGGAAGCGCCCCAGCGCCGTGTGCTTGCGCGGCGTGGAGGCCGGGTCGTACGGGTCGTGCTCGACGACCCATCCGTAGTCGGCGTAGCTCGTGATCTCGTAGCGCCCGCCCCAGCCGTAGTTGTCGGCCCCGTAGTCCTGGAAGTTCTCCTCGCACGACAGCACGGTGCTCCACGGCGTGACGCCGCCGGAGCAGTTCGCCAGCGACCCGGCGACGCCGGCCCCGACCTCGACTTGGAACGGCCCGTCCTCGCCCTGGATCGTGAGCCCGCTGCGGCCCGCGAGCGGTCCCGTCACCGCGATCACCGGCGCGTCGCCGGTGATGCGGCGGTTGAAGGGCGACTCGATCACCTGCCACGCGCCGCCGCCGCGCGGGCGGCGCACGTGCAGGACCGAGTTGCCGACCGAGTAGCGCTCGACCGCGAGCTGCTCCGCCGTCTTCGCGGCCGCGTCCTCCTGGCCGTGGAGGAAGAAGGGGCTGGGGTACTCGTGGTTGACGAACAGCAACCCCTCGTCGGGCTTGCCCCGCAGCGGGAGGAACGCCAGGAAGTCGTTGTTGAACCCGTACGTGAAGGTCGTGCCGTCCGGCCGGCCGAACTCGTCGCCCCAGGAGATGAGCACGTCCGCGCGGTAGCCGGCGGGAACCTCGACGGCGTCGGCGCTCGAGGCGGCGATGGCGCGGAAGCGGGAGAACTCGGTCCGTCCGCCGGGGACGGCCCCGGCGTCGGCCAGCAGGTCGACGCCCGCCGCGTCCAGCAACGCGGCGGCGGCGAAGGTGCCGGCACCGGCTTGCGCCACACCCCGGATGAAGCTCCGTCGCGTGCTCCCGGCGGCTTCCTGCGTGCTCTGGGCGTCCATCGTCTCTCCTGCTCGGTGGTCGGCGCGACAGGCTCGTGCGGTGGGACTGCGACGAAGTGAACGACGCGTGAACCGCCGGCAAGTTGCCATTTCTCGCACCGCGCGTGCGCGATGAGCACTCATGTGCGCACGCGGCGTCGCCGCGAGCATGCTGTCCATGCCCGCCGCCGAGAGCCTCGCCGCCCCCACGGTCCTCGTGGTCCACGCGAACTTCGCGGTCGGCAGCGCCATGGCCGCCCGCCTCATGGACACGTGCCTCGTGGCGCTCGTCGCCGCCCCGTCCGCCGTCGCGGGCCTCCGGCAGCACGCCGGCTTCGACGTCGTCGTGCTGTGCCCGTACCTCACGGCGGACGAGCGCGCCGGCCTCCTGCGGGCCTGCGCCGAGCAGGACCCGCCGCCGGCCGTCCTCGAGCTCTGCGACGAGCCCGAGGCCGCGGACGCGCACGTGCGGACCGTGTCGGTCCCGGCCCGTCGCCGGTCCCCCGCCGAGCACGTCCTCACCGCCCTTTCCCCCCTCACCTGACTCCCCAATGGCCTCCACCCCCCGCACCCGCCGTTCCGCCGTGCGCCGCGCCGCCGCGCTGGTCTCGGCCGCCACCGCCGCCGGCACGCTCGCCGGCGCGCCGGCCGCCGTCGCCGCTCCCGAAGAGATCGTCGCCCGCAGCACGGGCCTGAGCGCGCCGACCGGCGTGGTCGAGACGCCCGACGGCGCCCGCTGGGTAGCCGACGAGCTGCTCGGCGTCTGCCGCGTCGAGGACGGCGGCGCGGGCCTCGCGCGGGACCTCTACTGCAGCGACGCGGAGGCCGGCGAGCCGCACGCCGGCCCGGTCAGCAGCGCGGGCCTCGCCTTCGACGCCGCCACGAGCTCCTTCTACGCGGGGGACATCCAGTCGGGCGAGGGCGCGATCTGGCGCCTGCGCTGGGACGCCGCGACCGGGACGATCGGCGGCGCGACGCGGGTCGCTTCGCTCGGCGAGGACCGCGTCACCGGCGTCGCGCTCGCCCCCGGCCAGGACGGCGCGCCCGCGTCCGTCGTCTTCACGCTGAAGGGCTCCACCGCGGTCATGCGGCTCGCCAACCCGGCCGCCGGCCCGGGCACCCCGGCGGCCGCCG
>DATMVH010000366.1:0-3520 GCA_035563395.1 Solirubrobacteraceae bacterium | reverse complement strand
CGGCCGAGCGGGGCACCCCCGGCTCGGCGCGCTCCTCGGCGGAGCCATCCCCGCCGGCGCCGTCCTCCGCGGTCGAGCCGGGGTCGCCGAGCAGGATCACGGGAACGTCCGGCGCCTCGCGGCGAAGCGCGGGAACCGCCTCGCGCCGGTCCGCGACGACGCAGTCCCACGGCTCCGCGCCGAGCCGCGCGCGCGCGTCGTCCGGCGTCGCGCAGCTCGCGACGGCGAACCGGCCGTGCGGCGCCAGGGCGGCGTCGATGCGGCTCGTCGCGGCGAACCGGCGCCCGAGGACGGCGAGCACTCGCAACTCGCCCTGCGCGGCCTGCCATGCGACCGAAGTCATGCCACCCGTATTAGACGGCGCGGCACGCCGGAGCGGGTGCGATCCCGCCCTCGGGTCCTAGCTCAGACCATGTTCGAGCGCGCCCTTGACCGCGGCGTCCAGCGCGTTGAGGCGATGCAGCGCGAGCGCCTCGGGCGATCCGAACCGCCGCCCGGGCGCGGCGTCGGGCCCGTGATGGCACAGGACGCAGTGCAGCAGCGCGACGCGCCGGCCGTCGTCGAGGTCCGCCAGTCGCGGCTCCAGCAGTTGCTGGCCGAGGACCACGTGCCCGAGGAGCCGGCCCTCGTCGGTGAGGCCGATCTCGGCGCCGTAGGTGAACTCCCGCGTCTTGCCGAGGTCGTGCACCAGCGCGGCGCAGACGAGCAGGTCGCTGTCGAGGCGCGGATGCAGCGCGCACGCCTCGAGCGCGAGCGTCCCGACGGCGACCGTGTGCTCGAGCAGCCCGCCGAGGTAGGCGTGATGACCCGCGCGGGTGCACGGTGCGCGCCGCCACTCCGCGCGCAGGGCGCCGTCGGCGAGCAGCGCCTCCAGCACCGCCCGGTAGCCGGGCTCGTGCACCTCGCGCGCCAGGTGCTCGAGGAACCCGTCGAGCTCGTCGACGTCGCGGTAGGCCACGGGAAGGAACGCCGCGGGATCGGCGTCCGCCGCGCGCTCGATCTGCCGCACGTCGACCTGCAGCTCGTCGCGGAAGCGCTCGACCCGTCCCCGCACGCGCACGAGATCGCCGCGATCGAAGCGCCCGCCGAGCAGATCGGCGTCGCGGAACACCCGGGCCGGAAGCGCGTGCGTCCGGTCGCGCAACTCGAGCGCGAGGTAGGGCGACCCGGTGCGCGCCGTCAGGCGGTCCTTGCGCGTGCACGCGTACACCCCGGCGACCTCGTCGCCGGGGCGCAGCGCGGAAAGCTCCACGGAGGCCACACCGCGATGATGGTGCGGCGGGCGGACGGCACCCGCGCCGACCGCGCCGCTCCGACCCGCTACCGTGGTTCGCTCATGCAGCCGCTGCGCTGGGACCGCCGCCCCTCTGGCCTCCGGGCGCCCGCCCTCGTGTGTGCCTTCAAGGGCTGGAACGACGCGGGCGAGTCGGCCTCCTCCGCGCTGACGTTCGTCGGCGCGGGCCTCGACGCCGAGCGCTTCGCGCTCATCGATCCCGAGGAGTTCGTCGACTTCCAGGCCACCCGGCCGACCGTGCGGCTCGCCGGCGGCCACACCCGCCGGATCGAGTGGCCGGACATCGAGGTGTACGAGGCGAAGGTGCCCCGCGCCCCGCGCGACCTCGTCCTCCTCGCAGGACCAGAGCCGGCCTACCGCTGGCGCACCTTCTGCGAGACCGTGATCGAGCTCGCCGAGGCGCTCGGCGTCCAGCTCGTGGTCACGCTCGGCGCGCTGCTCGCCGACGTTCCGCACTCGCGGCCGGTCAACGTGTCCGCGTACGCGTCGGACGACGCGCTGGTGGAGCGCCTCGGGCTGTCCCCGCCGACCTACGAGGGCCCGACCGGGATCGTCGGCGTCCTGCACGACGCCTGCGCGGCCGCCGGGATCCCGAGCGCGTCGCTCTGGGCGGCCGTGCCCCACTACGTCGCGGTGGTCCCGAACCCGAAGGGCGCGCTCGCGCTGCTCCGCCGGCTGGAGAGCCTCATCGGCGTCACGGTCGACGCGGCGGAGCTCGAGGACGCCGCCGCGGAGTACGAGCGGCAGGTGTCGCGCGCCGTCGAGATGGACCCGGACGTGCAGGCCTTCGTCGAGAAGCTCGAGCGCGCCGCCGACGAGGAGGAGCGCACGGAGCGGACCGACCTGCCCTCCGGCGACGTGCTGGCGCGCGAGTTCCAGCGCTTCCTCCGCCAGCGCGGCACCCCGCCCGGCGACCGCTGACCCCGCCGCCTACGTCTCCGCCGCCGGGCAGGCGATGCGGTAGTCGCACATGGAGCACGCCGCCCACGACGGGGTCGGCTCGAAGCCCTGCGACAGGATCCCCTCGGCGACGGTGAACACCGTCTCGGTGATCCAGTCGCGATCCTCCTCCGAGCGCTCGACGGGAACCTTCTCGTCGTCGAGCACGTAGTAGTACGCCTGCTGCGCGGCCTCGAGCTGCCACGACTCGCGCGCGCCGACCGCGTAGAGGGAGAGCTGCACGTCCTGGCGGAGCTGCGCGGCGGTCTTGGGCCGGCCCGTCTTGTAGTCGATCAGCTCGAAGCCGCCGTCCGGCAGCCGGTCGACCCGGTCCACGCGCCCGCGCAGGAGGTGCGGGCCCATGCTGAAGGCGAAGGACCGCTCGAACCACACCGGCTCGACGTCCTCGCCCTGGAAGCGCTCGTGGTAGCGCAGCAGCGCCTGCGTGGCCTTCGCGCGCAGCTGCCGCTCCTCCTCGGAATCCCCGAAGCCGCCGCGCCGCCAGCCCCCCTCCAGCAGCCCGAGCAGCTCGGGCAGCGAATGCGCCTCCGTGCCGCCGGCGTGGAAGCGCTCGAGGACCTGGTGGACGAGGATGCCGAAGCGCTGGTTGAGCGTCGGCTCGGACGGGATCCGGAAGACGCGCGCGAACTTGTAGCGGAGCGGGCAGGTCCGGTAGGTCTCGATGTCGGTCGCGCTGAGCACCAGGCCGTCGCCGCGTCGCGGCAGGAACTGCTCGAGCGACGGCTCGCTGCGCTGCGTGACCGCGCGCTGGCGGAGGCGCTCGTCGCGCTCGGCGTCCAGCAGGTAGTCGTCGAGCGCCGAGGTCTCGAAGATCTCGCGCTGCTCCGCCGTGGCGGCCTGCAGCAGCCGGGCGTTGACCTCGGGCAGCGCCTCGGCGACCGAGAGGCCGCCGTCGCGCGTGCGCTCCAGCAGCGCGGAGAGCTTGAGCAGCTCGAGGTAGCGCACGACCGCGTGGGAGACGTCGAGATCGGTGTCGAAGCGCAGCTCGCCGAGCCGGCCGCCGACCTGAGAGACCGTGGTGAGCAGCTCGTCGCGCAGCAGCCGGAAGGTGGACTGCAGCGTCTCGGCCGGCCCGAACAGCTCCTCCTCGCGCGCCTCCCACTCGCCGCCGACGGCGGCCCGCGCCTCCTCCGCGAACGGCGACGGCTGCTGCGCCGCGCCGCGGTCCGTGCGCTCCGGGTAGGCGAGCACGAGCCGCTCCCGCGCGCGTGACATGGCGACGTGGAGAAGGCGCCGCATCGCGGCGCCATGTGTCGCGCGCGACGG
>DATMVH010000365.1:0-11498 GCA_035563395.1 Solirubrobacteraceae bacterium | reverse complement strand
GGCCGACGTGTCGGCGATGGGCGCGCGGCCGCCGCGGCCCGCCCCGTCACGCCTGCGCGGCGACGTGGATGAGGTTGCCGTCCGGGTCCGCGAAGAACGCGAGCCGCTCGCCCCAGGGCATCGAGCGCGGCGCCGTCACCGGCGTCGCCCCGCGCGCCGCGAGGCGCTCGGCGGCCGCGTCGACGTCGTCCGCATAGATGCAGAGCTGAAAGGCGCCGAGGTCGCGGTCCGCCGGCCAGTCCGGGATCGCGGGCGGCGACGCCGTCGCGATCCCGACGCCCGTCGCGCCGAGCTCGAGGAACGCGAACTGGAGCGGCCCGTGCTCGGGCCAGCGAAACGTCGTCCGGAACCCGAACGCGTCCTCGTAGAAGGCGACGGAGCGCTCGACGTCGGCGACGTGCAGGATGGGGAACGGCTCGCGGAACACGGCTCCTCCTCTCGTCTCGCCCGCCGGCGCGCCCCGGCCCGGCGCAAGCCCCGCCCGCGCCGGCCGCTCAGCAGATCTTCCCGACCTTGGCGTCGAGGCCGTGGCCGATCGGCTCCTCGCCGTTCGGGCCGCGCACCCACCGCTCGTCCACCGGCGCGTCCGCGAGCTGGTAGCGGCTGTCGGTCGAGAGCCGCAGCGCGCGCGTGTTGTTGTCCGTGCCGGCGTGCACGGTCTTCATGGTGAACACCAGCACGTCGCCCATCCGGAACTGCGGCGCGGTGAGCCAGCGGCCGCCCCACGCCTCGCGCAGCCCGACCGTGTCGTCGGTGATCTCGCCGCCCCAGTCCTTGCCGGGCTCCGGGCCCTCCCAGTGCTCCCAGAGCATGGCGCCGGTGCGCACGGCCTCGGCGTTGGGCCCGTTCTCGCAGTAGGTGTCGACGTCCTGGCGCAGGTAGCCGGCCAGGCGCTCCTCCGACGTGCGGTGGGAGTCCTCGAGGATCAACAGGCCGCCGCCCCCGAGCGGTATGTCGCCGAACGGCGTCCAGCAGGTCAGCAGGTCGGGGGTTCCGCGGCTCATGAAGACGATGTCGCAGTGCGGCTCGATGCCGTGCACCTGCATCTGGTTGCGCAGCCAGATGAAGTCGTAGGTGCGGACGGGGCCGCCCAGCAGCCCGGCGAAGAAGCCCATCATCGTGTCGCCGTCGAGGACCGACCGGATCACCGCGCTCGTGGACGGGTAGCTCTGATGAAGGCCGTGGTCGTCGGCGTCGGGCCGGAGGATGCCGTCCTCGAGCGGGTACGCGGGATCGAGCGCGCCGAACGCCTGCACGCGCTCCAGGAGCTCCATGCGACCGGCGCGGACCGCCTCGCGGTCGAGCAGGCCGGGAACGTAGAGGTAGCCGTCCTCCTCGAGGCGCGCACGCAAGGCCGCGGCGTCGCCGATCAGGGAATCCGACGGGCGTAGCCACCCGAACGCCTCGCCGGACGTATCCAGCCGCTGCCCGCGCGCCGAAAGCTCCACCGTGTCGGTCACCGCCATCCGCTCGGTTCCTCCCCAGAGTCCCAGTCGGTTCCCCATCGCCATGAACGGTACGGCGCGAGGAGCCGGGTCAGAATGGCGAGAATGGCAAGAAGCATGTACGGGATGGGATGATCGTGCCGGAGACGCGCGAGCTCATCCTCGGCTCGCCGGTCGAGGCCGGCGTAGGGCGCTGGGTGCTGGCCGGGACGATCAGCGGCGGCCGCGGCCTCGACCCGGCGAGCCCGATGCGCGCGCTCGAGAGCTACGCGCTCGTCGCCGTGCGCCGCGGCCCCGTCGCCTACGCGGACGCGCACGGCGCGGCGTTCGACGCGGCGACGGGCGACGTGCTGCTGATCCGGCCCGGCGTCGCGCACTGGTACGGCACGCGGCGGGCCGGCGCCACGTGGGACGAGCTCTATGTCGTCTTCGACGGGCCGCTGTTCGACCTGTGCGCGGCCGGCGGGCTCTTCGCCCGGACGGCGCCGGTCGCGCGCCCGGAGCCGTCGTCGCTGTGGCCCGAGCGGTTGCTCCGCCTGCTGCTCGACGTCGCGCGGCCGGCCGGCCCGCGCCTCCCTGCGATGGTGGCCTTCGTCGGACTGCTCGCGGAGCTCGTGCCGTCCGCGGACGGTCCGCCGCCCGACCGCGCCCGGCCGCACACGGCGGCGGATGCCGTCGCCCGGGCGCGCGTGCTGCTCGCGTCCGATCTCGCGCGTCCGCTCGGCGCACCGGAGGTCGCCGCCGCCGTCGGCATGCCCTACGACTCCTTCCGCAAGGCCTTCCGCGAGCACTCCGGCACGAGCCCGTCGCGGTACCGGACGCAGCGGCGCGTCGCCGCCGCGCGCGAGCTCATCCGTTACCGCCCGGACATGACGAACCGCGAGCTCGCCGAGCTGCTGGGCTTTTCCGACGAGTTCCACTTCTCGCGCCGCTTCACGGAGCACACGGGCCGGACGCCGCGCCAGTTCCGAGCGGACACTCGGAGGCCCTGAAACCGGTACGCGTGCGGACCTGGCGCGGCGATTCGCGCCGCGGTTACAGTCGCTCCAATCGCGGAAGCAGCGCATTACCGCCGGGTCGCCAACCGGCTGAAGTCGGGTCGCGTGATCCCGTTCCTCGGTGCGGGCGCCAACCTCTGCGGACGCCCCGAGAAGGCGTCCTGGTCGAAGGGGCGCTTCCTGCCGAAGGGCTCCGAGCTCGCGAAGGTCCTTGCGGACGAGTGCGGGTACCCGGTTCCCGACGACGACAGCCTTCTGCGCGTCTCGCAGTACGTGGGCGCCGTGCTCGGGGAGGGGGCGCTCTACGAGTACCTGCGCGACACGTTCGACGCCGACTACCCCCCGACGCCGTTGCACGAGTTCCTCGCCGATCTCGCGCGGCCGCTCCGCGCCGAGCGGCCACTCCTGATCCTCACGACGAACTACGACGACGCGCTCGAGCGCGCCTTCGCGGAGCGCCGCGAGCCGTTCGAGGTGCTGTGGTACGAAGCCAAGAAGTCCGTCGACTGCGGGCGCTTCCTGCACCGGGTCGACGGCGAGGTCGTGGTCGTCGACAAGCCGAACGAGTACCTCACGCCCGCGCTGCTCGAGAACACGGTGATCCTCAAGCTCCACGGCGCGATCGACCGCGAGGACCCGAAGCGCGACTCCTACGTCATCACCGAGGACGACTACATCGACTACCTGTCGCGTCCGGACATCTCCAAGCAGATCCCCATCACGCTGCGCCAGCGGATGGAGGAGAGCCACTATCTGTTCCTCGGGTACTCGCTGCGCGACTGGAACCTGCGCGTCGTGCTCAACCGCATCTGGGGAGAGCAGACGCTCGACCTCAAGTCCTGGGCGGTCCAGCGCGAGGACGACAAGCCGGGCGTGAGCGAGATCGAGCAGAAGCTGTGGCAGGCGCGCGGCGACGTCGACGTGGTGTACGTGCCGCTCGACGAGTACGTGGAGCGGCTGAAGGACGAGCTGCAAGACAAGGAGCCGGGGGCGAAGGCCGCATGACGCGGCGGGCCAACCCGTACGTGGGGCTCGTGCCGTACGACGAGCAGGATGCGGAGTGGTTCTTCGGCCGCGACCTCGAGGTCCAGCTGATCGCGGCGAACCTCCGCGCCTCGCGCCTCACGCTCCTCTACGGCGCGAGCGGAGCCGGCAAGACGTCGCTCCTCATGGCCGGCGTGCTGCCGTTGCTGCACGCAGTCGTCGAGAGCAACCGCGCGACCGCCATCGCCGAGACGGCGCAGGGTGGCGTGCTCGAGGCAGAACGCGCCCCGCTGGCCGTCGCGGTGTTCCACGAGTGGCGCGACCGGCCGATGCCGCGGCTCGCGGCCGCGATCCGCGAAGCGGTGGCCGAGGCGACGGGCGAGACGGAGCTCGAGGAGTGGGACGAAGAGGAGCGCCTGCACGACCGGCTCGGAGCCTGGACACGCCACGTCCGAACCGTGCTGGTCATCCTCGACCAGTTCGAGGAGTACTTCACGTACCACCCCGACGAGGACGGCCGCGGCACCTTCGCGGGCGAGCTGCCGGCGATCGTCAACGACGCCGATCTCCGCGTCAACTTCATCCTCTCGCTGCGTGAGGATGCGTGGGCGAAGCTCGACCGGTTCAAGGGGCGGATCCCCGACCTCTTCGGCAACTACCTGCGCGTCGAGTTCCTGTCGACGGAGGCCGCGCGCGAGGCGATCGTCAAGCCGATCGAGCACTACAACGCCACACGCGCGCCCGCCCGGCCGGCCTCGATCGAGCCCGCACTCGTCGACGACGTGCTCGAGGGCGTCCGGGCGGGACGCGTCGACCTCGCCGAGAGCACGAGCAGCGGTGGTCCGGAGACCACGCCGGAGACCGAGTCCCGCGACCGCGTTCAGACGCCGTACCTGCAACTCGTCATGGAACGGCTGTGGACCGCCGCCGAGCGCGACGGCCACGTGTTGACGCGTGCGACCATGGCGCAGCTCGGCGGCGCGACGCAGATCGTCTCGGGCCACTTCTCCGACGCGATGCGCACGCTGTCGCCAAAGCGGCAGGCGATCGCCGCGGACGTGCTCGGCTACCTCGTGACGCCGTCGCGGACGAAGATCGCGCAGCGCGCCGCCGATCTCGCGGTCTGGACGGAGTACGGGGAGCCGGACGTGGCGGACGTCCTCGCCGCGCTCGCCGGCAGCGACGCCCGCATCCTCCGCTCGGTCCCGCCGCCCGGCGAGCCGGACGCGAAGCGCTATGAGCTCTACCACGACGTCCTCGCCGACGCGGTGCTCGAGTGGTCGGACCGCAACCGCCAACAGCGCCGCCTCGCCCGCGCGCGGGCGGCGCGCCGCCGGCGGTGGCTGTGGATCGCCCTCGGCATCGTGACGGTCCTCGCCGGCGCCGGCGCCGTGCTCTACGCCATCCTGCAGGGAGCGAGCAACCGCTTGGAGACCGAGCGAGCCCGCGCGACCGCCGCCTCCAAGGCGCTGGCGTTCAGTGCAGTCGCGCAGTTGCCGGTGGACCCCGAGCGCGGGCTCCTGCTCGCGCGCGCGGCGCTTGCCGAGCGCGACACGGGCGACGCGCGCGACGCCCTGCGCGAGGCGGTCGTCGCGTCGCGGATCCGCGCCTCGTCGGACGATCGATCCGGGGACGGCTGCGGGCCGGGCTGCGCCGAGCCGGCCGGCCCGCGGCCGAGCAGCGCATCGCTGGTGCTATCGCCGTACGGGACGTTCGACCCGGCGCTCGGCACGGAAACGAGCGGGTTCGCGTCGCTGAGCCGCGACGGGTCGACCGTCGCCTTCGTCCGGTCGGGGCGTGTGGTCTTGTGGCATCCGGCCAGCGGCCGCACCTCCGTCGTTCCCCGCGTCCGTCGCGCGAGCGAGGTCGCCTTCCTCGGGGATGACCGGCGGCTCCTGGTCCTCACCCGCGGGAGCCGCGCCTTCATCGCGCGTCGCGACGGGCGCGACCGCCCGTCGAGCGTCGGCGGCGGCGCCTACTACGCCGCGGTTTCCGGGGACGGCCGCTACGTGGCCGTCACCGTGGGAAGGAGGGTCCGAGTCTTCGATCGGGTCGGGCGCGTGGTCGCCGCGCGGCGATTCACCGCCTCGTCGCTCGCCTTCAACCCGAGGAATCCGGGCATCCTGGCGGTCGGGACGATCCGATACCGCCGTGACGCCCCAAGAACGGGCGTACGGCTGTGGAACTGGCGCGCCCGCACGACGGCCGTCGTCGGACCGGACCGGCTGACCGCCCCAGGCGCGCTGACGCCGGCGTTCTCGCCCGGCGGACGGCTCCTTGCGTTCGGCACGGGCGACGGAGGGACGCAGGTGTGGGAAATCGGCGAGGAGCGGCGACGATGCCGCACGCCGCCCTCGTCCGGCGGGGTGTCGCAGGCCCGGTTCGACGCGAGCGGACGCCGGCTGGCGACCGTGAGCGGAAACGTGGCCACGATCTTCTCCACGGGCGACTGCCGCCCTCTGGCGGTGCTCGGCGGTCACTCGGAACCGATCACGAGCATCGACTTCGCACCGAGGCGCGCCCTCGTCGCGACCGCGTCGGCCGACGGGAGCGCGCGGGTCTGGTCGCGTGGCTCCGGGGCGCAGGTCTTCGAGTTGCGTGCGCTCGGCACGAGCGGCCGCGCGTCCGCGGTCCGGCACGTCGCCTTCACGCCCGACGGCCGGTTCGTGGTGACCATGGACGACGAACGCGTCGCGCGGATCTGGGACGTGACCGCGGGGGAGGCGCTCCCGTACGCGCAGCACGCGGCGTTCACCGCGGACGGCGCCGGCGTCCTGCTCGCGGGCCTCGACGGCCGCCTTCGGCGCTGGGACGTCCGGACCAACACGGCGCGTACGGTCGCCCGCATACCGCCGAGCTTCGACGCCGTCGACATCGCTCCGGGGGCCCGGCGGGTCGCCTACACGGGCTCCTTCGGCACGCGCGTCCACGACGTGGAGTCGGGCAGGACGTACCGGATCGGCGCCGTGGTGCCGATCGACGTGCGCTGGAGCGACGACGGCGAGCGGCTCGTCACGATGGGCTCGGTCACCCGTATCTGGGACGCGCGCAACCCTGCGTCCTCCGAGGTCGTCGAACGGATCGACGAGTTCTTCCTCGAGGTCGTCGTCGGGCCTCGCGGCGCCGCCGAGCTTCGGCTGCCGCTCGGCTTGGCGATCGGCGGGCTTGACCGGTCGCGCGCGGAGCTCGTCACGGCGCGTGGCAAGGCGGTGCCCCTCACTCCACGCGGCGCGAACGACATCATGGACGGCGCGTTCGACCTGCGTGGCGACCGGCTGGTGACGGCCGGCCGCGAGGCGCTCGTGTGGGATGCGCGGGACGGGACGTTCCTCAGGCGCCTCACCGGCCACGTCGGACGCGTGCTCAGCGTGGCGTTCAGCGCGGACGGCGCGCGCATCGCCACCGGCGGCGCCGACCGCACGGTCCGCGTTTGGGACGCGGGCAGCGGAGAACTGCTCGGAGTCGTGGGCAGCGGCGGCAGCAGCGTCCTGGGCGTCGACTTCGACCCGGACGGTCTCCACATCCTCGCGCGGACGGAAGAGGGGCCGCTGCTCATGCCGTGCGACGTCTGCCGTCCGTTCGCGTCGCTCCGGCGTCTCGTCGACTCGCGCCTCACACGCGACCTGACGCGCGAGGAGAAGGCGGCCTTCCTCGGTCGCTGAGCGCGGCGCGGGTTGACCGTGCAGCGCGCCGGGGTACGGAGGACCACGTGGCGGAGGGACTCGCGGGCATCGCGGCGGTCGCCGTGCTGGGCGGCGGCACGATGGGCGCCGGCATCGCCGGTCATCTCGCGCGCGCGGGCGTTCGCGTGGCGCTCGTCGACGCGTCGCCCGACCTGAGCCGAGCCGCCCGCGAGCGCCTCCTGCGGCGCACGCGCGGCCACGTCGACGCCGGCCTGCTGCCACCCGAGGCGATCGAGCAGACCGAGCGCGTCGCGACGCCGCCCGACCTCGAGGCCGCGGCCGGCGACGCGGACCTCGTGATCGAGGCCGTCCCCGAGGCCGCCGCGCTCAAGCACGACGTGCTGGGCCGCGCGTCGGCGGCCGCACCGGCCGCGGCGATCATCGCCACCAACACGTCCTCGCTGCCGATCGCCGGCCTGTCCGAGGCGGTGCGCGAGCCGTCCCGCTTCCTCGGCGTCCACTGGTTCAACCCGCCGGAGTGGACGCCCGGGATCGAGGTGATCGCCGGCCCGGCGACGACGCGCGGAACGGTCGACCGCACGCTCGCGTTCCTCCGCGCGGCTGGCAAGCGCCCGGCCGAGGTCGCCGACCGCGCGGCCTTCGTCGCCAACCGGCTCCAGATGGCGCTGTTCCGCGAGGCGCTGGCCTGCGTGGAGGACGGCGTCGCGTCGCGCGAGAGCATCGACGAGGTCGTGCGCAGCACGTTCGGCTTCCGCCTCCCGTTCTTCGGCCCCTTCCTGATCGCGGACATGGCGGGGCTCGACGTGTACGCGAGCGTCTTCGAGACCCTGGAGCGCGAGGTCGGCCCGGAGTTCGCCGTCCCGCAGCCGCTGCGCGAGCTCGTCGACGCCGGAAAGCACGGCACCAAGAGCGGCGAGGGCTTCGGCACCTACTCGGAGGACGAGCGCGACGAGCTGGCGCTGGAGCGCGACCGCCGCTACGCGGCCCTCGCGCGCCTGCTCGCCGAGCTGGACGGCCGCGCGTGATCGACGCGTCCGTGCTCGTCGTCGGCGGCGGCGCCATCGGCGGCGTCACCGCCGCGCAGCTCACCGGCAGCGTCCGCCGCGTGGTGGTCCTCGACGCGGACCGCGAGCACGTGGAGCGGCTGCGCGGCGCGGGGCTGCGGCTCGACGACCTCGGAGAGGAGCGCCGCGTCGCGATCGACGCATGCGCCGACCCCGCCGAGCTCGGCGAGCGCTTCGACTTCGCGCTCGTCACGCTGAAGGCCGCCGGCCACGAGGCCGCGCTCCCGCCGCTGCGCGAGCGCGACGCCGCGGACTGCTTCGTGTCGCTCGGCAACGGGCTCGTCCAGGACCGCGTCGCCGAGCTCGTCGGCCGCGAGCGGTTGATCGCCGGCATCGTCGAGTGGGGCGCGACGAACCTCGGCCCCGGCCACCTGGCCCGGACGACGCGCGGGCCGTTCGTCGTCGGCGAGCTCGACGGGCCGCCGCGGGAGCGCACGCGGCGGCTCGCCGAGGCGCTCGCGCCCGCGGGCGAGGTCCGCATCACCGACGACATCCGCGGGATGGTGTGGACGAAGCTGCTCGTGAACAGCGTCTTCTCGGGGCTCGGCGCGGTGTCCGGCCTGCTGTACGAGGAGGTCGTCGCCGATCCCGCCGGGCGCGAGGTGGCGCTGGCCATGTGGCGCGAGGGCTACGACGCCGGCGTCGCGCAGGGCTTGAATCTCGACCGCGTGCTCGGCGTGCCCGCCGAGTCCCTCGTGGTCCGCGACGCCGCGGACCGCCCGCGCGCCGAGGAGGCGCTCGACCGCGCGATGGAGCGCCACGGCAAGACGAAGGCGTCCATGCTGCAGGACCTCGAGCGCGGTGCCGCCACCGAGGTCGACGTGATCGACGGTGCGGTGGTCGAGCGTGGCCGCGCGCACGCCGTCCCGACGCCGCTGCACGAGCGCGTCGTCGAGCTCGTCCACGCCGCCGAGCGCGGCGAGCGGCGGCCCTCGCCGGCGGCGCTCGGGGAGCTGGCGCGGCAGCTGCCCTGAGCCGGATCGCGGGTTTGCGGTCCCGAGGCGAGGGAACGCTCTACGGAAGCTTCGTTCACGCAGCGGGGGAGGAACGTGTGATGGCGGTCTCGCGGACGGTCACGGGGAAACACGCGCCTGAGCAGGAGCCGCCGGTCAAGAAGCTGGCGGCCGCGAGCGCGATCGGCACGATCATCGAGGCCTACGACTTCGTGCTCTACGGCACGGTCGCGGCGCTCGTCTTCGACGAGCTCTTCTTCCCGAACGCCGACCCGCTGATCGGCACCCTCGCGGCCTTCGCCACCTTCGGCGTGGGCTTCCTCGCCCGCCCCGTCGGCGGCGTGCTCTTCGGGCACTACGGCGACAAGGTCGGCCGCAAGAAGATGCTCGTCGTCAGCCTGCTGGTCATGGGCGTCGCGACCGTCCTGATCGGCTGCCTGCCCGGCTACGGTTCGATCGGGATCCTCGCCCCGATCCTCCTCGTCACGCTGCGGCTCGTGCAGGGCCTCGCGCTCGGCGGCGAGTGGGGCGGGGCCGTCCTCATGGTCACGGAGTACGCGCCGAAGGCCCGACGCGGGTTCTACGGCTCTTGGCCGCAGATCGGCTTCGCCGGCGGCCTGCTGCTCTCCACCGTCATCGTCGCCATCCTCTCCGGCGCGCTGTCCGACGCGGCGTTCGCGAGCTGGGGCTGGCGCGTGCCGTTCTTCCTGAGCGCGCTGCTCGTGATCGTCGGCCTGTGGATCCGGCTCAAGATCGAGGAGACCCCGGCGTTCGTCGAGCTCGAGGAGCAGCACAAGCGCGAGAAGCTGCCGGCGGTCGAGGTCTTCCGCGAGCACCCGAAGCCGCTCCTGCGGGCGATCGGCATGCGGCTCTCGGAGAACATCACCTTCTACATGCTGATCGTGTTCGCGCTCTCCTACGGGGAGGAGGAGCTCGGGATCGCGCGCGACACGCTGCTGATCGCCATCGCGATCTGCGCCGCGCTCGGGCTCGTCGTCATCCCGTTCTACGGCCGGCTGTCCGACCGCGTCGGGCGGCGGCCGGTGTTCCTGTGGGGCGCGGTCGCCTCGGTCGTGCTGGCCGTGGCGTTCTTCCCGATCCTGCAGACGGGGTCGACGGTGTTGATCGTCCTCGCCTTCGTGCTGGTCATGAACACCGCGCACGACGCCCAGTACGCGGTCGAGTCCTCGTACTTCGCCGAGATGTTCCCGACGCGCGTGCGCTACAGCGGCATCTCCATCAGCTCCCAGCTGGGCGGCGTGCTCGCCGGGGCCTTCGCGCCGGTGATCGCCACCGCCCTGGTGGCCGCCGACGGAGGCGGGCTGACGCTCATGATCGTCTACTTCGCCGTGATGTGCGGCATCTCCGCCGTCGCGGCGTTCCTCTCGCCCGAGACCTACCAGCGCGACTTCCTCGGCGAGGAGCGGCGCGAGGAGCAGCTGGAGCGCCGGCCGCGGTTCGTCCGCGACCGGGAGCGCGTGCGCGACACCGAGCGGGTCCGCGGATGACCTGGCGGCCGAGCACCGAGCCGGTCGTCGTCACCTGCGCGCTGACCGGCGGGATCCACGGCAAGGAGGCCAACCCGGCGCTGCCCGAGCAGCCGGACGAGATCGTCGAGCAGGGCGTCGAGGCGTGGCGCGCCGGCGCCGCCGTGCTGCACGTGCACGCGCGCAACCCCGACGGGTCGAACACCATGGACCCGGCCATCTACGGCGAGCTGCACGAGCGGCTGTGCGCGGAGACCGACGCGGTCGTGCAGCTCACGACGGGCGGCAGCCCGCGGCTGTCGATCGACGAGCGGATCACGACCGTGCGCCTCGCGCCGGAGATGTGCTCGCTGAACATGGGGCTGCTCAACTTCTTCATCCGCGGCGAGCAGGTGTTCTTCCCGAACCACCGGTCGGACATCGAGCGCTTCGCGCGCGAGATCCACGAGCGCGACGTGCGGCCGGAGCTCGAGGTCTACAGCGTCGCGATGCTCGAGGAGGTCGAGCACCTGCTGAGCCTCGACATCCTCGAGCCGCCGTACGCGATCAACCTCGTCCTGCACACGCCGACGCAGGGCGGCCAGCGCGGCACGCCGCGCAACCTGATCGACGCGGTGGAGCGGCTGCGCGACCTGCCCGTCGACCCGGACGACCTGCGCGTGACGGTCTCCTCGATGGGCGCCACGCAGCTTCCGATCACGACGATCGGGCTGGCCATGGGACTCAACGTCCGCGTGGGCATGGAGGACAACGTGCTGTTCCGCCGCGGCGAGCCCGTGGAGTCCAACGCCCAGCTGGTCGAGCGCACGGTGCGGATCGCGGAGCAGCTCGACCGCCGGCCGGCGACGCCCGCCGAGGTGCGCGAGCGGTTCGGCCTGCGGGGGCGGGAGGACGGCCGGCTGCCCGAGGGCGCACCCGCGGCG
>DATMVH010000364.1:0-5553 GCA_035563395.1 Solirubrobacteraceae bacterium | reverse complement strand
CGCCCCCGCCGACGTCGCCGCCCTCACCGGGCTCGTCGACGCGCTCGGCGACGCCGCGCACCTCGACGCCCTCGACGCGCTGGATCGCCCCTCGCGCAGCCCGGTGGAGCTCGCCGCGCTGGCGGCCAAGATCCGCGCCGGCGACTACGTGGTCGACTGCCACGCGGTGGCCGGCGCGCTTCTCGACCGGCTCGTCACGGGCGGCGCGGACGACACGCGGCTCGAGTAGCGGGAGCGCTCATGTCCGGCCGCCGCGGCCGTCCCTGTCCCGAGACCCCCGCGTGCCTCGCCGCCGGGCGCGCGCGGCGGCTTCCCGGCCGCCTCAGTGCTCGAAGCCGCGCCACGCGCCGGCTCCGCGCGGGGCGCCACGCCATCGCACCGCCGGGTCGTCCGCCAGCACCTCGCCGACCCACGTGAGGTCCGCCGCGGCCTCCGCCGCCGCCACGTCGCCCGGCGCCACGCAGACGCACAGCTCGTAGTCCTCGCCGCCCGTCGCGGCGAGCTCCGCGGGAGCATGCCCGAGCGCCCCCGCGACCTCTTCCACCCCCTCGCCGACGGGCAGCGCCGTCGCGTCGAGCGCGATCGCCACCCCGCTCTCCTCGGCGATCCGCAGCGCGTCCGACGCGAGGCCGTCCGACAGGTCGACCATCGCGTGCGCGCCCGCGGCGGCGAGCCGGACGCCTTCGGCCAGACGCGGCCACGGCCGCAGGTACCGCGCCACCAGGCCGGCGCCGTCCGGCGCGGTCGCCCGGCCCTCGAGCACCGCGAGCCCGGCCGCGGACGCCCCGAGCGTTCCGGTCACCCCGACGCGGTCGCCCGGCTGCGCGCCGCCGCGGCCGACGAGCCGGTCCTCGGGGCCTGCCCAGCCCACGACCGTCACCGCGAGGCACAGCACTGGGCCGCGCGTGAGGTCGCCGCCCGCGATCGTCGTGCCCGTCTCCGCGGCCAGCGCCTCGGCGCCCTCGTGCAGGGCGAGGACGTCGCGGTCGCCGAGGCCCGGCGGGAGCACGAGCCCCAGGTAGGCCTCGCCGGGCCGTGCGCCCATCGCGGCGAGGTCCGACAGCGCGCCGGCGAGGGCGCGGTGGCCGATGTCGAGCGGCGACGCCGAGCCGAGCCGGAAGTGCGTGCCGTCGACCATGACGTCGACGGACGTGACGGAGAACGCGTCGCCGCGCACGACGGCCGCGTCGTCGCCCAGCCAGCGGACGACGCGCGAGCCGTCGCGGCGCGCGATGGCGGCGCCGATCGCCTCGATCAGCGCGCGCTCCCTCATGACGAGCACGGGGCCGGCGGGCTGCGCCCGCGGGCCCCGATCTCGCTAGCGGTGGCGGTACACGATGCGCGCCCGGTTGAGGTCGTATGGCGAGACCTCGACGCGAACCCGGTCCCCCGGCAGGATCCGGATCCTGAAGCGGCGCATCTTCCCGGCGACGTGGCCGAGCACCTCGTGCCCATTGTCGAGCTGCACCCGGAACATCGCGTTCGGGAGCGCCTCAACAACCTCGCCTTCGAATTCGACCTTCTCTTCCTTCGCCACCGATCAGATGGTACGAACGTTGGTGGCCTGCGGGCCCTTGGCCGTCTCGCCGAGCTCGTACTCCACTCGCGAACCCTCCGCGAGGGTGCGGAAGCCGTCACCCGAGATGCCCGAGAAGTGGACGAACGCGTCCTTCCCCCCGTCGTCCGGGGTGATGAAGCCGAAGCCCTTCTCGTCGCTGAACCACTTGACGACACCAGTTGCCATACAACACCTCCTCACTGCCTGTTCCGATGCGCGAGGTGGTGCTGCCGGGCACTGCCTTCCCGCATGCTTCTCAGCCGCGTTTTCGCGGCCACAACGCACGGGTTTATACCAGTATCGGCGGCGGGCGGCCAGCAATCCGGGGGGGGCGCCCCATGCCGTCCGGTAGGCCGCGGGCGCCCGCCTAGCCGGGCGCGGTCGTGGCGTCCGGCGCCGCTTCGTACTGCGTCGGGTCGAATCCGCCCGACTCGGGCGCACCCGGATTCGCCGGCGCGTCGGGCTCGGCCGGCGCGGTCGCCTCGGGCTCCGGCGCCGGCTCCGGCGCGGGCTCGGCCGGCGTGACCGGCTCGACGGGCGCGGGCGGTGTGTAGACCTCGCCGCCGATCGCCGCGCCGCCCGAGTTCGCGTACCGGCCGTAGAACGGCGAGGCGATGAACGGCTCCTTCGGCGCCGGGAAGTCGTCGCAGCGGTTGCGGATCGCGTTGCCCATGTACTCGCCCCAGATCGCGGCGGGGAACGTCCCGCCGTCGACGGGGCCGCCGAAGTACAGGGTGTTCATGTAGATGCGGCTGTCGGGATAGCCGACCCAGACCGCCGTCGAGAGGCGCGGGGTGAAGCCGACGAACCACGCGTCCGTGTTGTTGTCCGTGGTCCCGGTCTTGCCCGCCGCCGGGCAGCCGATGAGCGCCCGCGTGCCGGTGCCAGAGGTCATGTTCTGCTCGAGGATCTCCGTCGCCTTGGCCGCGACGCCGTCCGAGAAGACCTTGTTGCGCTTCACGCGGAAGCGCTTCGGCAGCGACTTGCCCTGCTCCGCGTGCCCGTCGGGGAAGACGATGCGCTTGATCGCCGTCGGCCGCGCGTGCCAGCCGCCCGCGGCCATCGTCGCGTAGGCGCCCGCCATCTCCAGCGGCGAGACGCCGTTCTCCAGGCCCCCGAGCGTTTCCGCCGGGTAGCCGTTGAGCTTGGAGCGGATGCCCATCTCGCGCGCGGTCTTCTTGACCTCGTCGGGCCCGAGGTCCATCGCGAGCTGGATGTAGACCGAGTTGTCGGACGCGATCGTCGCCCGCCGCAGCGTCATCGAGCCGGCGCCGCGGCCGCTGTAGGTCTTGATCTCGAACTTGCCGTACTGGGGGTCGTCGACGTACGTCGGCGACTTGGAGACGTAGGAGACGCCGTCGGGATCCACGCCGCGCCGCAGGGCCGTGAGGAGCGCGAAGGTCTTGAACGCCGACCCGGGCTGCCGGTGGCCCTGCGCCGCGAGGTTGAACTTGCGCTCGCTGTATGAGGCCGACGACGCCATCGCCTCGATGTAGCCGTTCTTCGGGTTGATCGTGACGATCGCCGCCGAGGGCCCGATGCCGGCGAGGTTGTTGGCGATCGCCTCGCGCGCCCAGCGCTGCTTGTCCAGATCGATCGTCGTGTAGACCTTCATGCCGCCCTTGCGGACCGTCTGGGCGCCGTACTCGCGGAAGAGCTGGTCCTTGACGTAGTCGAAGAAGTACTGCTCGCGGCGGCGCGTGAAGAACGACGACACGTTGAGCCCGAGGCCGCGGCGCATCGCGCGCCGGGCCCGCTCCTCCGTGATCATCCCGAGCTCGGCCATCTTGCCGAGGACCTCGTTGCGGCGCGTCATGGCGGCTTCGGGCGCGCGCGTGGGCGAGTAGTTCGACGGCGCCTGCGGCAGCCCCGCGAGCAGCGCCGCCTCGCGCAGCGTGAGGTCGCGCACGTTCTTGGAGAAGTAGATGCGGGCCGCCGCCCGCGCCCCGATCGCGCTCTGCCCGCCCACCGTGCCGAACGGCACGGTGTCGAGGTACTTGTCCAGGATCCACTCCTTGGAGTGCTCGTTCTCGAGCTCCTCGGCCAGCTTCGCCTCGCGGATCTTGCGCTCGTAGGTCCGCTCCGGGGTGATGTAGAGGTTGCGGACGAGTTGCATGGTGATCGTCGAGCCGCCCTGCACGGTCCGGCGCGAGGCGACGTTCGTGATCGCGGCGCGGATCACGCCCTCGTAGTCGACGCCCTTGTGCTGGTAGAAGCGCTCGTCCTCGATCGCGACGGTCGCGTCCTTCAGCACCTGCGGGATCTGGTCGCCGCGCACCGGGAGGCGCAGCTCGTCGGCCTGGATGAAGCCGAGCGAGGAGCCGTCGGCGGCGTAGACGCGAGTGTTCTGGCCGATCGGCTTCGGATCGATGGACGCGAGCGGCGGCGCCGAGTTCGCGACGTGGATGATGTAGCCGATCCCGCCGAGGCCGGCGAGCGCGACGACGATGCCCAGCACCATGAACGCCAGGAAGGCCTTGTTGCGGGGACCGCCGCGTCCGCGGCGGCGCCGCCTGTTGCGCTGGGAGTGCGTCATCGCCCGATCCCTCGGAGTGTAGGTGCCCTGGGGAGTTCGACTTCAGGTCGAAAAGCCCTTGCTCCCCACCTCGTCGGACGGACTCAGCAGGCCCTCGGCCTGCAGGCGGCGCACGGCTTGCAGACGCAGCGCCGCCTCGCGGGCCCCGCGCTCGGGCGGCGGGCTCGGCTCGCCGCCCACCGCGAGCCTGACACCCCACGGGACCGCCTCGGCCACCGTGACCTCCTGGCCGGTCTCGTCCTGCAGCGCCTCGATCGCCCGGGCGACGTCCGCGCCCGGCGGCAGCCAGACCTGGACGTCGAGCTCGACGCTGGCCGAGCCGAGCGTGTCGTTGCGCAGGATCCCGCTCGCGAGCTTCTCGTTCGGGATGATCACCCGCTGGTCGCCCGGCGTGCGCAGGAACGTGTAGTTGAGGCGGACGTCCTCCACGACGCCGTACTGGTCCTCGAACCACACCCAGTCGCCGACGCGGATCGGCTGGGTGATCGCGAGCATGATCCCGGCCACGAGGTTCGCGAGCGTCTGGCGCGCCGCGAAGCCGACGACGGCGGCGGCGATCGCGCCCGAGGCGAGGAGGCTCGCGGCGAGGCGGTTGATGCCCGTGAACTGCGACAGCGCGAGGGCGACGCCGAGCCCGATGATCGTGGCGTAGGCGAGGCGGCGCACGAAGCGCAGCCGCGTGTCGGCCTCGGGCGACAGCTCGCCGCGCATCACGGCCTGCGCGATGGTGCGCCCGCGCCGCGACAGCGCCCGGTTGAGCAGGAACGCGAGGCCGAGCGCGAAGGCGACCGAGGCGAGGGCCGACAGCCAGCGGTCGTTCGCCTCCCAGAACTCCGAGACGCTGCCAAGCTGTGCGACCAGCATGGCCTCCGAGGGTAGAGGGACGCCCGCCGTGCTGCTCGACGCGCTCGGCACGCTGCTGCACTTCGAGCCGCCCGCGCCGCGGCTGCGCGAGGCGCTCCGGGTCCGGGCGGGCGTCGACGTGGGAGCCGACGCCGCGACCGCCGCGATGCGCGCCGAGATCGCCTACTACCGCGCCCACCTGCACGAGGGCCGCGACGCCGCGACGCTGGCGAGCCTGCGTCGGCGCGCGGCCGAGGCCATGCGCGCCGCCCTCCCGCCCGCGGCCGCGGACCTGCCCGCCGGCGTGCTGACGGACGCGCTGCTGGACGCGCTCGCCTTCCGCGCCTATCCCGACGCGGCGCCCGCCCTCGCCGAGTTGCGCGCGCAGGGCTTCGCCCTCGTCGTCGTCTCCAACTGGGACGCGTCGCTGCACGACCGCCTCGCCGAGACGGGGCTCGCGCCGCTCCTCGACGGCGCGGTGGCGTCGGCGCAGCTCGGCGTCGCGAAGCCCGATCCCGCGATCTTCGCCCACGCGCTCGCCCTCGCCGGCGCGTCCGCGAGCCGGTCGTGGCACGTCGGCGACACGCCCGACGCCGACGTCGCGGGCGCCGCCCGC
>DATMVH010000363.1:0-5182 GCA_035563395.1 Solirubrobacteraceae bacterium | reverse complement strand
CGACGCCGCCGCGCTGGGACCGCATCGCTATCCCCGCCCGCCCGGGCACTCCTTCGCCGGACGCCCGCAGCTCGCGGCGCGCCGATCCGGCCGCGGCGGCGGGCGCTCGCTGCTCTTCAACGGCCACGTGGACGTGGTCGGCGTCGAGCCGCGCGACGCCTGGACGACCGAGCCGCTGGCCGCGACCGCGCGCGACGGGCGGATCTACGGCCGCGGCGCCTGCGACATGAAGGGCGGCGTGGCCGCCATGCTCGTCGCCACGGAGGTCCTCTGCGACCTCGGCGTCCCGCTCCTGGGCGACCTGCTGGTCAACACGGTCACCGACGAGGAGTCGACAGGCCTCGGCTCGCTCGCCTGCGCCCGCGACGGCGTGCGCGCGGACGGCGCGGTCATCCCCGAGCCGACCGGCCTGAAGGCGTGGCTGGGGACGCGCGGCTCGCTGCTGCTCTCCGTCGCCGTGGAGGGCCGCGCCGGCCACGCGGGCTATCCGCACGACCCGAGCGAGCCCGGCGCGGCGGTCAACGCGATCGAGAAGATGGAGCCCGTGCTGCGCGCCCTGCGCCGCGCGACGGCCGACTGGCGGGCGAGCCCGGAGCTCCGGCACCCCCATCTGACGCCGGGCTCCGTCGTGCCCACGGCCCTGCACGCCGGGGAGTGGCTCGTCTCGCATCCCGCCCGCTGCACGCTCGACTGCCACGTGCAGTACCTGCCCGCGCAGGCCGACGCGGACGGCTTCGGCACGGCGGTGCAGGCGGAGCTCGAGCGCCGCGTGGCCGAGGAGACCGCCGCCGATCCGTGGCTCGCCGCGCATCCGCCCCGCTTCACCTGGGCCGGCGACGTCCCGCCCGGCTACCACGGCCCGTCCGAGCCGGTGTCCGCGACGCTGCTCGCCGCCATGTCGGCCATCGGTCTCGCGCCGGAGATCGCCGCGCGCACGACGTTCTTCGACGGCCCGACGTTCAGCCGCGCCGGCACCCCGGCCGTCGCCTTCGGCCCGGGCGACGTGGCGCGCGCCCACGCGCCGGACGAGTTCGTTCCCGTCGCGGAGCTCGTCCGCGCGGCGCAGGTTCTCGCGGTCGTGGCCATGCGGTTCTGCGGCGTGGCGGCGGAGCGCGCGTGAGCCCCGCGGGATCCCGCCCCACGGCGCTCCAGCGCAGCGCCGCCCGCCACCTGTGGCCGCACTTCGGCGCGCTGGGCGACGAGGCCGCGACCGTGTTCGTGCGCGGCGAGGGCTGTCACTTGTGGGACGAGGCCGGGCGCCGGTACCTCGACGCGCTCTCCTCGCTGTTCTGCGTCAACGCCGGCCACGGGCGGGCGGCGCTCGCCGACGCCGCCGCCGCCCAGGCGCGCGAGCTGGCCTACGCGACGACCTGGGGCACGGCGCACCCGCGCGCGATCGAGCTCGCGGAGCGGATCGCCGGCCTCGCGCCGTCCGGCCTCGGGCGCGTGTTCTTCACCTCGGGCGGCTCGGAGTCGGTCGAGTCGGCGCTGAAGCTCGCCCGGGCGTATCACCGCGCACGCGGCGAGGGCGGCCGCTACAAGATCGTCGCCCGCGAACTCGCCTACCACGGCACGACCCTCGGCGCGCTCAGCGCGACCGGTCTCCCGTCGGCGCGGATCCCGTTCGAGCCGCTGCTGCCCGGCGCCTGCCACGTGCCCCACACGGACGCCTACCGGCTGCCGCCGGACCGCGACCCGCTGTGGGCGGCCGACGCGATCGAGCACCGGATCCTGTTCGAGGGCCCGGAGACGGTCTCCGCGGTGATCCTCGAGCCCGTCCAGAACTCCGGCGGCTGCCTCCCTCCTCCGCCCGGCTACTTCGCACGCGTGCGCGAGATCTGCGACCGTCACGGCGTCCTGCTCGTCTCCGACGACACGATCTGCGGGTGGGGCCGGCTCGGGACGTGGTTCGGCGCCCAGCGCTTCGGCCTCGTCCCGGACCTGATCACGACGGCCAAGGCGCTCACGTCGGGGTACGTGCCGATGGGCGCGGTGATCGCCGCGGAGCGCGTGGCCGCGCCGTTCCTGGCCGCCGGCGAGCAGTTCGCGCACGGCCTGACCTTCGGCGGGCATCCCGTGGCGGCCGCCGTCGCCCTCGCCAACCTCGACGTCATCGAGGAGGAGGGGCTGCTCGCGCGCGTCCGCGCGCACGAGGAGGACCTGCGCGCGCGGCTCGAGGACCTGCGCCGCTTCCCGCTCGTGGGCGACGTCCGCGGCGCGGGCTACTTCTGGGGCATCGAGCTCGTGGCCGACCAGGCGTCGAAGCGCCGCTTCGACGCCGCGACGGCGCACGCCCTGTGCGCCGAGCTGCTCGCGCCGGAGCTGCACCGCCGCGGGCTGATCTGCCGCGCGACGGACCGCGGGTATCCCGTCATCCAGCTCGCGCCGCCGCTCGTCGCCGGCCCGGCGGAGTTCGACGCGATCCACGCCATCCTCGCCGAGGTGCTCGCGCTGGCCTGCGCACGGCTCGGGCCGGGTTGACGCTCAGGGACCGGAGGACACGCCGCGGACGTGCCGCGTGAGCGGGCGCACGAACCACAGCACGACGATCACGGCCCACACGGCGAGCGTGTAGACCCACACGCGCGCGCCGTCGAAGAGCAGGTCGGTGATCAGCAGCACCGAACCGCCGAGCGCCACCGCGAGCAGCGCGAGCCCCATGATCGTCAGGCGGTTGGCCGACTCGATGACCCACGCCCGGTCGCCCTGGTGGAAGCGCAGCCGGTGCGCCGCCGACGGGCCGATGAGGCACGCCGTGGAGAGCGCCGTGGCGACCAGCGTGACGTAGTACGTGTCGCGCTGGAACGTCGTCAGGCCGCCGAAGCGCTGGCTGAAGGGAACGGTGAGGAGGAAGGCGAAGAGAATCTGGACGCCCGGGAGCGCGACGCGCAGCTCGTTGAGGAGCTCGATCATCTGGCGGTCGCGCCGGAGCGACTCCTCGTCGTTGTGGTCGCTCTGTTGCGTGGGCCCGCCGCTCACCAGCTCAAGACAATGCCAGCCAGACGTAGTAGCCCGCAACCAAGGTGAAGAGCGCCGCGTCCAGGCGGTCCAGCGCGCCGCCGTGGGCGCCGAACAGCGTGCCCGCGTCCTTCGCGCCGGCGTCGCGCTTCACCTTCGACTCGAACAAGTCGCCGATCGGGGCCACGACGCCCACGACGGCGCCGAGCACGAGCGCCTCCCAGCCCGCGAGCCAGTCCTGGTAGAGCCCCGCGCACCACACCGCGAGCGTCGCTCCCAGGACGCCGAAGACGAGGCCCTCCACCGTCTTGCCGGGCGAGATGCGCGGCGCGAGCCGGCGCGTGCCGAACGCCCGCCCGCCGAGGTAGGCCGCGGTGTCGCCGATGAAGGTGCCGACGAGCACGTCCACGACGATCCCGTCGCCGTGGGGCGACTCGCGCAGGAGCACGCCGTGCGCGATGGCGAGCCCGACCCACAACGCTCCCATCACGGTGAGCGCGATCCCCGCCGTGAGCGGCGCACCGTCGCGCTCGGGCATCAGCAGGCCCAGCAGGAAGACGGCCGGGAACACCGCCACCGTGGCGATCAGCACCTCGTGCTCGCCGCCGAAGTGCGCGGCCGCGGTGAGCCCGATGAGCCCGAGGAAGCCGGCGAGCTTGACCGGCCGGACGTGCTCGTAGAGCCGGAACAGCTCGTGGAGGCAGACGAGCCCCAGGACGAGGATGCCGAGCGCGAAGACCCAGCCGCCCGCGACGATGATCCCGATCGCGTAGACCGCGGCGGGAACGGCGATCCACACGCGCGCGCCGAGGTCTGAGGCCTGGTTGCGGCGGCGCGCGCGGCTCGCGCGCGTCTGCGACCGGGTGGCCATCAGCGGCCGCCGAAGCGCCGGCGCCGCGCGTCGAACTCCGCGAGCGCGAACTCGAGGTCGGCGCGCGAGAAGTCCGGCCACAGCACGTCCGTGAAGTGCAGCTCGGAGTAGGCCGACTGCCAGAGCAGGTAGTTCGACAGCCGCTGCTCCCCGCTGGTCCGGATGATCAGCTCCGGGTCGTGCATCTCGGGGGCGTAGAGGTGCGCGCGGAACTCCTCCTCCGTCGTCCCGGTGAAGGTCCGCGCCGCGTCGACGATCTCAGCCCGGCCGCCGTAGTTGAAAGCCACGAACAGGGTGATGCGCGCGTTGGCGTCCGTCGTCTCCTCCGCCCAGCGCATCTGCTCGAGCAGCTCGGTCGCGACGCCCTCGCGGCGGCCGATGAAGCGCATCCGGACGCCCTCGGCGTGGAGCTCCGGGGTCTCGGCGAGGATGCGCTCGGAGAACATCTCCATCAGCGCGGCGACCTCCTCGAGCGGCCGCGACCAGTTCTCCGTCGAGAAGGAATAGACCGTCAGCTCGCGGATTCCGAGGTCGACGGCGTCGCGGAGCCGCGCCTTGACCGCGTCGGCGCCCGCGCGGTGCCCCTCCTCCACCGGCAGGCCGCGCTGGGCGGCCCAGCGCCCGTTGCCGTCGGTGATGATCGCGACGTAGGTGGCGCCGGAGGCGCTCACACCTCGAGGATCTCTTCTTCCTTGGCCTTCAGGAGCCCGTCCAGCTCCCGGACCTTCTCGTCGGTGAGCTTCTGCAGCGCCTCCTCGGCGCGGTGCTCGTCGTCGGCTCCCGCCTCGCCGGCGTCGCGGAGCTCGCGCAGGTCGTGCATCACGTCGCGTCGGATGTTGCGCAGCGCGACGCGGCCTTCCTCGGCGAGGCTGCGCACCACCTTGACGAGCTGCTTGCGGCGCTCCTCGGTGAGCTCGGGGATCTGGAGCCGGATGACCTGCCCGTCGTTGGACGGCGTGAGGCCGACGTCCGACTCGAGGATCGCCCGCTCGATCGCCTTGATCGAGCTCTTGTCGTACGGCTGGACGGTGAGCAGCCGCGCCTCGCTCGCGTTGATCGTCGCGAGCTGGCGGAGCGGCGTCTGGGCGCCGTAGTAGTCGACCATGATCCGGTCGAGCAGGGACGGGCTGGCCCGCCCCGTGCGCACGGAGCCGAACTTGCCGCGCGTCGCCTCCACGGACTTGTCCATGTGCTCGCGCGCGTCTGTCAGGAGTTCGTCGATCATGCTGAGCTCACCAGGGTGCCGACCCGTTCGCCGGAAATTATCCGATCGATGTTGCCCTCGTCGTTCATGTTGAAGACGTAGATCGGGAGCCCGTTGTCCATGCAGAGCGACAGCGCGGTCGAGTCCAT
>DATMVH010000362.1:0-6349 GCA_035563395.1 Solirubrobacteraceae bacterium | reverse complement strand
CGAACGCCGGCTCGCCCGGCGTGCGGAACAGGGCGAGCAGCCCCCACGCGCGCCCGTCGGTGCGCAGGACGCAGCGCAACTCGTCGGCGAACCCGTGCGGTCGCACGAGGTGGCGATACCGCGGGCTGCGCGCGGGGCCGTCGCCCGTCGCCTGGCGCAGCCCGGCCGCCGGCCGCTCGGAGCGGGCCAGGGCGCTGTAGCGGTTGACGTCCTCGACCATGAACTCGAGCTCCCAGCCGCGCATGCAGGCGTGGACGTCGAGTGGCTCGTGTTCTCGACCCGCGTCGGCGCGGTCGGCAGGCCGGTCGTGGGATCGCTGGCGACCCACACGGCGGCGTCGAAAGGGACGAGCCGGCGCAGCCGCTCGGAGGCGATGCGGAACAGGTCGGGCACGTTCCGGGCCTGCGCGGCACGCCTGACGAGCTCGTCGCGTGCCCGTGCTGCGCTGGGAGCCGGCGTGGTCACGCACCTACAGGGTGCCACCGCCGGAGGCCGGCGCAACCCCTCGATCGAGGGTTCGCGTCTGCCACCGCGCGCCGTTCGTCCCCGCAGGCGCGGGGCGCTGTCGCGACGAGACCCCGCGCTCGCGGTCTTGGCGCCCGGCGCCGCACGCGGCAGCCTCGGCACCGCGACGCCGACACGAACGGAGGAGCGCACGAATGACCCGGACACGAACGACGGATGGGCGCGCAGCGCATCCCGTCGACCCGCGCGCGGTCGAGACGCTGGACGTGCTCGGACCGACGATCGCCTACCTGACCCTCCCCAGGACGGCGCGCCGTGCGTGCTGCGCGGGACCATCCCGCCGGGCGGCAGCGTCCCGTTGCACGCCCACGCGGACCCGGAGACGTTCCTGATGCGCTCGGGCGATGTCGAGGGCCTCGTCATGGCGCCCGACGGCCACCGCCGGGTCCCGCTCCGCGCCGGCGAGGTCTTCCACGTCCCGGGCCAGGCGCCCCATGCGTGGCGCAACCGCTCCGCCGCGCCGGCGGTCATGGACGTCGTCACGACGGCGCGGCTGGCGTCCGTCTTCGCGAGGTCGGCAGCCCGGCCGGCGCCGGCCGTGCCGCCGAGCCGCCGCACGCGGCGGCCGTCCGCCACTTCCCCGAGGTCTCCGAGCGCTACGGCTACTGGAACGCCACGCCCGAGGAGAACGCCCGCGTCGGCCTGGCGGTGGCGTCCGCCGGCGGCGCGAACTGACCGGACTCAGCGCGGGGTCTCGACCAGCGCGGCGAGCCGGTCCAGCGACTGCCGCCAACCCTCCTCGTTGTCGGCGGGCCTGACGCCGTCCGGCAGCCCCTCGTGGACCGCGACGAGCTCCGTGCCGTCGTCGTGGTCCCGGAGGCCGACGGTGATGGTCATCTCCCCGCGCAGCGCCGGGTCGTCGGTCTCGAACTCGTCCACCTCCACGACGAGCTCGCCGGGAACGAGGCGCGCGAACCGGCCGTGGTAGGTGTCGGTGCGGCCGGTGGTCTTGCCCGTGCGATCCGGCGCGTCGTAGGTGAGCGAGACCCGGATCGCCCCGCCCTCGCGCGCCTCGAACGTGTGGACCTCGCAGGTCATGCCGGCCGGCACCTTCCAGCGCGCGACCGCCGCGGGATCGAGCAGCGCCGCATAGACGCGGCCCCGGGGCGCCCGGATCACGCGCGAAGTCCGCGTCGAGCTCACGCCCGCATCGTCGCATCCTCGGTGGTGAGCAGCTCGGCGCCGCCAGGGCCGACGAGCACGTCGTCCTCGTATTGGGCTCCGCCGAGCCCGGGCACGGCGGCGCGCCGCTCGACCGCGAGGCACATGCCGGCCTCGACCACGTCCCCGTCGTCCAGGCCGATCCAGGGCGGCTCCCACCCGACTCCGAGCCCGTGCCCCCAGAACCCGCTCATGGTGTGCGCCGGCACGCCGTGCCGGCGCGCGTGCGGCGACGCGGCGAGGACGGCCTCGCACGCCGCGGCGACCTCGGACAGCGGCACGCCGGGACGCAGGCGCTCGATCCCGGCGGCGACGGAGGCGCGCAACGCGTCCAGCAGCTCCGCCTGCGCCTCGGACGCGGCGCCGCCGACCACGACCGAGCGCGCGAAGTCGAACAGGTAGCCCTCGACGGATCCGTACGCGTCGAGGCGCAGAAGCTCGCCCGCCTGCAGCCTGCGCGTCGTCCACCGTGCCGCGCCGGCCGCGCCGCCGGACGGCCCGAGCGTGCCCGACGCCGGACCGGACGAGACCAGCACGTCGTAGACGGCGCCGCCGGCGGCGACGACCGTGTCGAAGAACGCGGCGGCCACCGCCGCCTCCGAGGCGCCGGGGACCGCGGCGTCCAGCGCGGCGGTCATGGCGCGGGAACCGAGCGCCCCGGCCGCGCGCAGCAGGCGCTGCTCGGCGGGGCTCTTGCGCCGGCGCAGCTCCAGCCCGATGTCGTCGGCCGCCTCCAGCTGCGCCGCTCCTCCGTGCTCGGTCAGGCGCGCCTCGAGCGCCCTCCACCACGCCGCGGGGAGGACGTCGCTGCCGAGCACCCCGATCCGCCCGCGCCGCGCGGCGGCGAGCGTCTCCGCCGCCGCGCCGACGACGTCGGCCGACACCACCACCCGGTCCACCGCCGGGGCGGTCTGGAGCTCGTCGGCCTCGACGATCGCCGCCGCCGGCCCGTCGACCTCTACGACCACGGCGACGTGCCCGGCGCCGCGCCAGCAGCCGGGGAGATCGGGCACGAAGGGCTGTGCCGCCGCCAGCCCGGCGAGCCACAGCACGTCGCCGACCCGGTCGTGCGTGCCGCCGCCGCGCGAGAACGCCACGACGGCCTGCAGCCCGCGCTCGGCGGCGGCCCGGCGCAGCCGCGCCTGGCGCTCGCGATGCTCCTCGGCCGAGATCCCGTTCACCGGACCCGGATTCTCCCGCTCACCCGCGCTGGGCCTCGAGTGCCTCACCGGCGTCCTGGGCGGGCGCGCGGCGCGAGCGCCTGTGGGCGACCGTGGTCGGCGGCAGCGAGGAGTGCGGTCCGGACCGCGACTCGCTGCGCACGTGGCAGGACCTCGGCATGGGCGACCGCGTCACGCTCACGGAGACCGAGAACTGGTGGTCCAACGGGCCGGTCGGGCTGTGCGGCCCGGACAGCGAGATCGTCGTGCGCCTGCTCCGCCGCAGCCTGCTGGTCGTCGGCGGCGACGTCGGCGACCTGCCGGTCGACCTCGTCGGGGACACGATCGATCACTTCGGGCTGCAAACCGACGGGCGCACGCTGCAGCGGGAGCTGCGCACGGAGCAGGACCCCTACCGCGGCAGCCTGCGGCACGGGCGCCGCGAGGTGGAGAAGCTGCTCCGCCGGGCCCCGTCGTCGGGATGAGCGGCCGTGGCTGTAGGCGACCCACGGGCTTCCCGGCGAGCTCCCGACGAGATCCTCGAGCGGCGATGAGCGCTCTCTCGCGTCAGTCGCGGTGCGCGTAGAGCCCCATGGCTTCGGACACCAGTAGCAGGGTCTCGCCGGCGCGCCGGTTGGCGTGCCGCTCGCCCGCCCGGAGCGCGGCGTCGAGCCGGGCAGGGTCGGCAAGGAGCGCCTGGTAGCGGTCGCGCATCGGCGCCAGCGTCGTCTCCAGCCGGTCGGCGAGCAGGGCCTTGACGTCGCCGTAGCCGATGCCGCCGGCCCGGTAGCGGGCGCGGACGTCCTCGGCCACCGCCGGCTCGGCGAACGCGTCGAGCAGGGCGACGAGCGTGCAGCGGTCCGGGTCCTTGGGGTCCTGCGGGCGGCGGCTGTCGGTCACGACGCGGCGGATGAGCGCGGCCTGCCGTCCGGGCGGCGCGAACAGCGGGATGGTGTTGCCGTGGCTCTTGCTCATCTTGCGGCCGTCCAGCCCGGGCAGCACGCCGTTCTGCGCGACGACCGCCTGCGGCTCCCGGAGGGCGCCGGGGCCATAGGCGCGCGCGAACGCGCGGGCGAGCTCGACGGCGATCTCCACGTGCTGGGCCTGGTCGGCGCCGACCGGAACGTACTCGCCGCGCATGGCCAGGATGTCGGCGGCCATCAGCACCGGGTACGTGAACAAGCCCATGTTGATGCCGTGGTCGGTGTCACGTCCCGCCGCGGCGTTGGCGGCGACGAGCGCCTTGTAGGCGTGCGCGCGGTTGAGCGTGCCCTTGCTGGTGACGTTCGACAGCAGTCCGCTGATCTGCGCGATGGCGGGCACGCGCGACTGCCGGTACACGTGCACACGGTCGTGGTCCAAGCCGCAGGCCAGCAGCGCGGCGGCCATCTTCCGTGTGCGGTCGCGAAGCTGGTCGGGGTCGGGCCGGCGGTTGAGCGCGTGCAAGTCCGCGACGAACACGTACGTCTCGCGCGCGGGCTCGGCGGCGAGCCGGGCGAGCGGCCTGATGGCGCCCGCGTAGTTGCCGAGGTGCAGCTCGCCGGTCGGCTGGATGCCGGTGAGCGTGATGGTCGGGGTGCCCATGGCGGTGAGGTCCTTTCGCGCGCCCATGCGTACGAGGGCGGGAAGGCACCGGTGGGCGCAGCGCAGCGCGTCCCCGCGTCAGGCGGAGTCGGCGTGGCGTCCAGGAGCAGGTGGCGACGCGGGCCGACGGTCAGCCGGCCCACCAGAACGCGCGCCCGCCGGCCGGCGGGCGATGCACAGCGCGGAGGAGGAGCTGAGCGGCGGCGTCCACGGTGCACCCATGATACGTGGAAAGGCTCCGTGTCAGGGCCAGGGGCGAGGTGGGGCTAACTCCCCAATCTCGCGCGGTGGGATGAATCACCCCGCATCATGGCGTCTTACACGTCATGACCGACCGGCTCCATCACCTCGACGCCTGGCGCAGCGTGCCGTACGACGCCGTGATCGTCGGCGGCGGGCCGGCGGGCCTGAGCGCGGCGCTCGTGCTGGGCCGGGCGAAGAAGCGCGTGCTCGTGGTCGATGACGACCGGCCGGCGAACGCCGTGTCGCAGGGTGTCGGCGGCCTGCTCGGCCACGATCGCGTGAAGCCGGCGGACCTGCGGGACAGCGGGCGGCGGCAGCTCGAGGAGCATGCGAACGTCGAGATCCGTCACGGCGCCGTCGAGGACGTCGAGCGGATCCGGGATCTGTTCGTGGTGACGCCGACGGCCGGGCCGCCGGTGTGCGCCCATGCGATCGTGCTGGCGCACGGGCTGCGATACGACCCGCCGCCGCTGCCCGGGATCGAGGCGTTCTGGGGGCGGTCGGTGTTCCACTGCGCGTTCTGCGACGGCTGGGAAGTGCGCGACCGGCCCCTGGCGTTCCACGGCAGCGGCCCGGCCGCTGTGCGCTCGGCGCTCGTGCTCGCCGGTTGGAGCAACGACGTCGTGCTGTGCACGGACGGCGCGCCGGACCCGGGCGGCGCCTTGCTGGCAGCCGCGGGCGTGCGAGTCAGGACGGAGCCGATCGCCCGGCTCGCCGGCGATGACGGCCGCCTCGAGCGGATCGAATTCACGCACGGCCCGCCCGAGCCGCGCGAAGCGCTGTTCGTGAACACGCGGCGCGACCAGCCGAACGGACTCGCGGCCGCGCTCGGCTGCGAGCTCACCGCGGCCGGGACGATCGTCACCGACGCTGACGGACGGACGAACGTCGCCGGCGTCTACGCCGCCGGGGATGCGGCGACCGCGCATTCGCGTTCGGTGGCCCACGCGATCGGCGCAGGATCGCGCGTCGCGTACGCGGTGGCGCTCGAGCGCCTCCCGCCGGTGATCGCCGCGGCCGCCTGACGGCCGAACAGCTCGGGCGCGGCCGCGAAGCCGGCTCCGACCGCTCGAGCACGATGCGTCCCGGACGGGACGCGCGACCGCGAGCAGCACGAGCATCAACCCCGGCCCGCGTTCTCGGGCCGGGGTCTGCACGTCGATCGAGGAGTGGAGACGGCGGGAATCGAACCCGCGTCCGCAGTCGCGCGAAAGGCGGCGTCTACGAGCGTATCCGGCGCTCTGTGTCTCGTCCTCCGCTCGCCACGCCGGCGGGGTTGCGGAGGACCAGCCCGATGAGATGTCCCCCCGGTCGGCTCAGGCGGACCTTCCGGGGGTGATCCCGCTATCTGACTCGGCATGCTCCCGGCGCGGGCTCCGGGTGCCAAGGCTCCAACCTAGTGTCTGCTAGGCGAAGAGCGGATAGTCGCCGTGGGCGACCGTGTGCTTGTCCGCACTTATGGTTGTACCGGGGTTTTACGAGGCCTCCGGCACCTCGACTCGCAACCGCCCCTGCGAACCGACCACGTCGAAGCCTGTCGTCCCCAGGGGTTGTGCCGACATTGTAGGGCCCGGAGGAGGCGACGACCACCCCAGGCGGGAGACTGCCGCGGCTTCCGCGCGCGACATCACGCGCACGCTCGTCCAGCCCTCGCCGTGGACGCCCGCGGCCCGCAG
>DATMVH010000361.1:0-6497 GCA_035563395.1 Solirubrobacteraceae bacterium | reverse complement strand
GGCCGCCCGCGCCGCCGCCCGCGAGTGGGCCGGCGGCCACGCGACGGTCCGCGCGCACGCGCTCACGACGGCGGCGAACGCGCTCGAGGCCGCGCACGGCGAGATGGTGGACCTCGTCGTGCGGGAGGTCGGCAAGCCCGTGGTCGAGGCGCGCCAGGAGGTCACGCGCGGCGTGAACATCCTCCGCTACCACGCCCAGGCCGCGCTCGACCCCGACGGGGAGACGTATCCCCCCGCCGCGCCCGCGAGCCCGCGCACGATGCTCATGAGCCGGCGCCGGCCGCGCGGCGTCGCCGGCTTGATCACGCCGTGGAACTTCCCGGTGGCGATCCCGCTGTGGAAGGCCGCGCCGGCGCTCGCCTACGGCAACGGGGTGGTCCTCAAGCCCTCCTCCGACGCGATCGCCGTCGCCCTGCGGCTCGCCGACCTGCTGTCCGAGCACCTGCCCGACGGGCTGCTGCAGGTCACGCCGGGCGGCGGCGGGGCCGGCCAGGCGGTGATCGAGCACGCCGACGTCGTGTCGTTCACCGGCTCGACCGAGGTCGGGCGCGCGGTCGCCCGGGCGGCGGCCGCCCGCGGCATCCCGGCGCAGTGCGAGATGGGCGGATTGAACGCCTCGATCGTGCTGCCGGACGCCGACCCCGAGGCGGCGGCGAAGGTGATCGCCGCGTCGGCGATGGGCTACGCCGGCCAGAAGTGCACCGCCACCAGCCGCGTGATCGTCGCGGGCGACGAGCGGCCGGTGGTCGAGGCGCTGGCCGCCGCGATCGAGGGTCTGAACAACGGCGACCCGGCGGACGAGCAGACGGCTGTCGGCCCGGTGATCAACCCGCCGGCGCGCCGGGAAGTCGTGGACGCCGCGGAGCAGGCGTCGCGCGAGGGCGGGCGCGTGGTGACCGGCGGCCGCGCGCTCGACGGCGGCGGGCTGTTCGTGGAGCCCACGCTCGTCGACGGCGTCGACCCCGGCCGGCGGCTGGCGCAGGAGGAGGTCTTCGGGCCGATCGCCGCCGTGCTGCGCGCGCGGTCCGCCGAGGAGGCCGTGGCCATCAGCAACGGCGTGCCCTACGGCCTCGTGACCTCCATCTTCACCAACGACCTCGACGCCGTCCTGAAGATCGCGGCGGAGCTCGACACGGGGATGATCCGCGTCAACCAGCCGACCTCCGGCGTCGACTTCCACGCGCCGTTCGGCGGCGAGAAGGACTCGTCGTACGGCCCGCGCGAGCAGGGCAAGGCGGCGCGCGAGCACTACACGTCGTCGCACACCATCACCATCGGCCCGCCCGTGGGCTGATGGAGCTGCTCGCCGACGCGCGCGACGCGCTGCCCGAGGACGCGGGCGGCGCCCTCCTCGCGGGCCGCGTGCTCGACCCCGGGGCCGGCCCGTGCGTCGTCGCCGTGCGCGGCGACGCGGTCGTCGACCTCACCGCCACGGCGCCGACGATGGCCCACCTGCTCGAGCGCGAGGACGCGGCCGCCGTCGTGCGGGAGGCGCCGGGAACGCGCGAGTGGCCGCTCGACGAGGTCCTCGCCGCGAGCCTCCCCGTGCGGCCCGACCGCGTCCACCTGCTGGCGCCGCTCGACCTGCAGGTGGTCAAGGGCTGCGGCGTGACGTTCGTGACGAGCCTGGTCGAGCGCGTGATCGAGGAGCGCGCGGGCGGCGACGCGAGCCGCGCCGCGGCCCTGCGCGCGGAGCTCGAGTCCGACGTCGGCGGCGCGCTCGCGACGGTCAAGCCCGGGTCGGAGCAGGCGCGCGAGCTCAAGGAGGCGCTCCAGCGGCGCGGCGTCTGGTCGCAGTACCTGGAGGTCGGCATCGGGCCGGATCCCGAGGTGTTCACGAAGGCGCCGGTGCTCGCCTCCGTCGGGCTCGGGGCGGAGATCGGCGTCGCGCGCACGTCCTCGTGGAACAACCCGGAGCCGGAGGTCGTGCTCGCCGTGACCTCGCGGGGACGGGTGGTCGGCGCGACGCTCGGCAACGACGTCAACCTGCGCGACGTCGAGGGCCGCAGCGCCCTGCTGCTCGGCAAAGCGAAGGACAACAACGCGTCGTCGGCGGTCGGGCCGTTCGTGCGCCTGTTCGGCGACGGCTTCTCGCTCGACGACGTGCGCGCCATGGACCTGCGCCTCGAGGTCATCGGGCCCGACGGGTTCGTGCTCGACGGCCGGAGCAGCATGGCGGAGATCAGCCGCGACCCGCTCGAGCTCGTGCAGGCGACGATCGGCGCCCACCACTCGTATCCCGACGGGTTCTTCCTCTTCACGGGCACGCTCTTCGCGCCCACGGAGGACCGCCACGCGCCCGGCGCCGGGTTCACGCACGAGCTCGGCGACGTCGTGCGCATCTCGACGCCCCGGCTCGGGACGCTCGTCAACGTCGTCACCCACGCCGAGGACGCGCCGCCGTGGACGTTCGGGGTGCGGGCGCTCCTCGAGAACCTCGCGGCGCGCGGGCTGCTCGGCGGCTGACGCCGCGCCACCATTGCGGCCACCGTGGAGACGTGGTCGGCAGAGCATCTCGCGGCGCTCGCGGCCAGTGCCGCGGGCGCCGCCGTCCTCGCCGGTCTCGCACGCCGCCACGGCGACGCGTTCGCCCTGCCCGCCGGCCGCGTGCTCGCGCTCGCGATCCTCGCCGCCTACGCCGTCGAGCACCTCGTCTACGCCTCGCGAGGGCGCTGGAGCGTCGAGCTCAACCTCCCGCTGCACCTCACGGACGCCGTCACGCTCGCCGCCGTCGCGGCGCTGTGGCGCCCGCAGTCGGCGCTGCTGGTGGAGCTCGTCTACTTCTGGGCGCTCGGCGCGTCGCTGCAGGCGGTGCTCACGCCGGACCTCGGGCAGGACTTCCCGGACGTCCTCTTCCTCACGTACTTCGCCACCCACTCCGGCGCGATCGCCGCCGCCTGCCTGCTCGTCCTCGGCGCGGGCCGGACCCCGCGCCGCGGCGCGGTGCCGCGCGTCTACGCCATCACGCTGGGCTTCACGGCGCTGGCTGCGCTGGGGTCCGTGCTGACCGGCGGCAACTACATGTACCTCCGGCACAAGCCCGCCCACGGCTCGCTGCTCGACGTCATGGGGCCGTGGCCCGTCTACATCGTCGTCGCTGCCGGCGTCGGGCTCCTCTTCCTGGTCGTCCTCGCGGCCTGCGCCGCGCTCGTCGCCCCGCGACCGGGCGGCCGGCCCGTGCGCCACGATGCGGGCTAGGTCACCCGGCCCGAGCGAGCTTCCGCGTGTCCTCGCCCGCGCGGCCCGGCAGCGAGCGCGGATCGCCCCTCCGCTGCTCCTGGCCCGCCTCGATGAAGCAGGACGTGACGGTCCCCGGTGAGCAGCGAGAGGAAGGTGACGCCGAGGACGATCACGAACGAGCCGACCGGCCGGGCCCGCGTGGATTGGGCACGATGTCGCCGTATCCCACCGTCGCCGGCGTGACGAGCGCCCACCACATCGCGTCGCCGAGCGTCGGGGAAGCGTCGACCAGCCGTGATCGCCCGTGCCGCACGTTCGCGGAAGTGCTCTGCATCCCTTCCTCGAGCCCTGCCGCGCGCCGTTCGGCGCGGTCGGACCTGCGACTGTCCTGCGCTCCGCCATGTCGTCGTCCGGGGCGCGCGCCACCGCCGAGGGGCGACGCCCGCACGCTCGCATCGTGGGCGCCGCCGCGCGCCGAAGCCGTCATCCCGTGGGGATGAAAGCGGCGAGGCCGGAGGTCAACAAGCGTGGAGAGCTGGTCGCGGATGAGCCGGTCTCGCGCACTGCGTGCTCGTGCGCGTCCAGTCCTCCGTGTCGAGCACCTGCCGGTTGACCCCGATGGCCATGAGCGCGGCCCGAGCAGCAGCGACGCCACGATCACGAGCGCCGGCGCCACCGGCGCCGCCCCCGCCCGCTGCCGGAGGCAGGGCTTCCGGAGCTCGCTTCCTCCACACTGCCTTCGGGCCGTGTGACCGTCTCCTCGCGCTGCGCTCGGCCTCGTCTGCGCGACCGTCCGGACGGCGACGAGGGGCCACATCGCCCCAACCGGGCGAGGCGCCCGCGCTCGCGGCCCGCGGTCAGAAGTCCAGCGGGTGGCGCGTCTCCGGCAGCCGGGCGAGCGCCCGCCGCAGGTCGGCGATCGCGCGGGCCGCCGACGCGCCGGAGACGGCGGCCCCGGCGTCCGGCGCGTCGTCGCCGGCGACGGCATCCGGCCAGTCGTCGTCGCCGGCGACGACGCTGGGCCGGTCGTCGTTGCCGGCAAGGCCGCGCACGCGGCGCGACAGCTCCCACGTCGCGAACATCGGGACTCCGATGCCGACGGACACGAGCAGCGGCAGGACCGCGACCGGCGCCGGCACGAAGACCGCCGCCGCGAGGAGCCCCGCGCAGCTGAGCGCGGCCAACGCGGTGAACGCGCATCCGGCGAGGACGGCGCGACGAAGGCGCGCCGTGCGTTCAGCGTCGACCCCATGGCGCCGCCCGGACATGGCGGTCACATCCCCGGCCGCGCCCGGCGGCAAACGCCCGTGGCCTCGCACGGGAACGCCGCCGCCCTTCCGGGCGGCGGCGTTCGAGAATTGCGGGGGAAGCGCGACGGGCTACGCGACGGGCGCCGACTCGTCCCTGCAGTCCGAGGAGGAACGCCCAGAACATCCCCCACGAGGCGCGCACCGGCTCGGGGCCGTTCCTCGCCGTCGCGCCGCCGCGCTCTGCGCGGCCGTCGTCCTCTTGGTCCTCCACGCGCGTGGTGCCCGCGTCGCTGTGTCCCGCGCTCGCGTGCCCCCCGCCGTGTCGCGCGGACCTCCGACCGGCGGATCATGACCGGCGTCGCCGTCCTCGTCGGGACGCTCCACCTGCCCACGACCGCGATGGCGCCGTCGCGGTGGCGCTGGCGCTCCGCGCACGACGCTCCGGCGGACTCCTCGGCGGCGCGCTCGTTCCCGTCGTCGCCGCCGCCGCCCTGCAGGCGGTCGTGTTCGGCGCCTCTTGCGTCTAGTGGTCGCTGCAGCCCCTCGTCGCCGGCTTGTCCGACGGGGTCCTCCCCTCCGCGGTGACGGTCGCGCGGTCGACGGCGCTCTGGCTGTTCACCCCGTGGCTCCTGATCGGGCGGCGGATCCCGTGGCGCCGGCTGGTTCCCCGAGCCTTCCTGACCGCGTTCCTCGTGTCCGGGATCACCGTCTGGGCGATCGATCTGCCTGAGCCGCCGTCGGTAGCTGCCGAGCGCCTCGGCCAGCTCGGGGGCGGCGGCGACCACGCGGCATCCCGGCGGTCGGCGCCACCGCGACGAGCACGCCGGCGTGCGTCTTCGGGTCGAGCCCGGAGCCCTCGGTGTTCCGGATCTGCGCGCCGACGATCTCCTCAATGAGCTCCGGGTTGCCCTGGGCCACCTGCCCCATGACCTCGCTCGCCCGCCGACCGGTCGCCATCGCCGCCTCCGTCGTGATCGGGGCCCCGGGGGTCGCACCGCGACCGCGAGGGGGAAGGTCCGAGGCGGGCGAAAGCGGGGCGTCCCGCCGGCGTGACGATGCGCCCGTGGACTCCACGGGCCCGATCGATGCGAGCGGCAACTCGCGCGTCCCGGCCACGCCGCCCTTGGCGCGCCGGCGCCTCGCCTGGCGCGACGCCGGCTTCGGCGAGGTGCGGGAGCTCGCGGCGGGCCACACGACCACCGTACGCGGGCTCCCGGTCGTCGCCGTCCCGTCGTGGCACCCGGCCCGCCGGCACCCGCGCGCGCCGCCGCCGGCGTCGCTCGGGTTCGTCGTCGACGGGGTCCGGTTCGCGGGCGACACCGGGCTTCATGACGGCATGGAGTCGATGCGCGGGAGCGTCGACGTCACGCTCGCGCCGATCTGGGGCTGGGGCCCTCGCTGGGCCCCGCCACATGGACCCGGAGGAGGCGGGCGCGCGCCGTCGCGCTCGAGCGTCGGGTGGTCGTGCCGATCCACTGGGGCACGTTCCTGCCGGTCGGTCGCGGCCGCCGGCACCGGCGGCTCCTCACCGAGCCGCCGCGCGCGCTCGCGTCCCATGTCGCCGGCCGGCGCCCGGCGTCCGCGTCGAGCTGCTCTCGCCGGGCGGCATGGCCGCGCTCTGACGCGACGCGGTCTCTCATACTTGGACGCCCGGTGTCACACCTGAGCCGCCGGCGGTGCTCTAGTGGATGTGGACGTCATCGAGCACGGTGGGAACCCGCCGACCGCCGCCCGGCCGGCCGTCGTGAGCGCGGGCGGAACGCGGTCGGCCGTCCGGGCCGACCTCGAGCACGTCTTCCGCACCGCCTACCCACGGGTGGTCGCCGTCGCCGCGCGCGTGCTGCGTTCTCGCGACGAGGCCGAGGACGTGGCGCAGGAGGTCTTCGTGGCGTTCGGCCGCTCCTCCGTGCCGGCCGGCGAGGCCCTGGGCTGGTTGTCCGTCGCGGCGGCGCACACCGCGCTGAACCACCTCCGCTCCGGCCGCCGCCGCGCCGCTCGTGAGCAGGCCGCCGGCGGCGGCGACGCGGTCTCCCCGGACGTCGCCGACGCGATCGTCGCCCGCGACGA
>DATMVH010000360.1:0-8762 GCA_035563395.1 Solirubrobacteraceae bacterium | reverse complement strand
CTCGAGCGCGCCGGTCCAGCGCGACTTGTCCCCGGCGTCGCGCCGGAGATCGCCGGCGGTGGTGATCTCGACGAGCTCGACCGGCGCGTCCAGGCGCTTGGCGACCCAGCGCGCCTGCGCGAGCGCGAGCGCGCTCCCGCGCGTGCCGAGCCGCAGCGCGGTCAACGCGACCGCAGCTCGCGCACCTCGGCGGCCGGGCGCTCGTCCGCGGCGGGCGCGTCCTCGAGGCCGAAGAGGTCGCGCAGGACCTGCAGGTAGGCGTGGCGGCGGTCGCCGTCGAGCGCGCGCAGCCGCCGCGTCGGGTCGTGCAGCAGGCGGCTCACGGTCGCGCGCAGCATCGCCTCGACGCGTGCACGGTCGCGCTCGCCGAGCGACTCCCAGCGGCCCGCGTTGTCGGCGAGGACGCTTGACACGAGGTCGTCGGCCCGGGCGCGCAGCGCGGCGATCGTCGGCATGACCTCGCGCGTGCCGAGCCAGCCCGCGAACGTGTGGATCTCCTCCTCGACGATCCCCTCGGCCTTGCGCGCCTCGGCCTGGCGCTCGAGGTGGTTGCGCCGGACCTGCGCCTGCAGGCCGTCGATGTCGACGAGCGTGACGCCGGGCAGCAGCGCGCACTCCGGCTCGATGTCGCGCGGCACCGCGAGGTCCAGCAGCAGCAGCGGGCGGCCGCCGCGCGCCTCCATCACCAGGGCGAGCTCGTCCGCTCCCACGATCGCGTGCGGGGATCCGGTCGAGGCGACGACGATGTCCGCCCGCTCGAGCTCCGCGGGCAGCTGGTCGAAGGCGATGGTGCCGCCGCCGAAGCGGCGCGCGAGCGCGATGGCGCGGTCACGCCGGCGGTTGGCCACGAACATGGTCGTGACGCCGCGCTCCGTGAGGGCACGGGCCGTGAGCTCCGCCGTCTCGCCGGCCCCGATGATGCAGACGTGGCGCTGCGAGAGCTCGCCGAGCGCGGCGCGGGCGGCGTCCACGGCGACGGAGGCGACGCTCGCGCCGCCCTCGCCGATGCCCGTCTCCGTCCGCACGCGCTTGCCCGTGGCGAGCGCCGCGCGGAACAGCTGGTTCGTCAGCGGACCGGTCGTCCGCGCGGCCAGTGCCGCCTCGTACGCGCGCTTGACCTGGCCCTGCACCTCCGCCTCGCCGACCACCATCGACTCGAGCCCGCCGGTCACCCGGTAGAGGTGCCGGGCGGCGTCGCAGTTGCGCTCGGAGTAGATGCCGTCGATCAGCTCCGTGGGGCGCAGGCCGGCCTCGCGGGCGAGCACGCCGAGCAGGACGGTCTCCGCTTCGACGGGATCGCCGGCGACGACGTAGAGCTCCGTGCGGTTGCAGGTCGAGAGCACGACCGCCTCGCGCACCGCCGGGTGCGCGGCGAGCTCGCGCAGGAAGTCCTCCGCACGGCCGTCGGGCAGCGCGACCCGTTCGCGCACCGCCAGCGGCGCGGTCTTGTGCGACGTGCCGAGGAGGAGCAGCTCGGTCACACGGGCTCCCGGTCGCGCGGCTCCTCCCGCGCGGCGGCGCGGCGCTCGGCGATCCGGCTCAGCTCGTCGATCTCGCGCGAGATCCGCCCGAGCTTCGTGGCCATGATCGCCAGGTAGACGAGCAGGAGCCCGAGGAACACGAGGTAGGCGGCGGCGACGTACGGGCCGGCGTCGTCGAGCGGCAGGGCTGGCATCAGAGGTGCTGGGGGGCGGCGGAGCGCTGGAGGGGAGCGAGGCCGTCGTCGCCGGCGAGCCGGCGCTTGAGCGCCCGCAGTTGCATCGACGCGTGCTTGGAGGCGAGCTCGTACTTGCACAACGTCACGAACAGGCAGGTCATTCCCGCGAGCGACAACAGGAAGGTGAGGCGCATGTCGCCCGGCATCGCGCCGCCCGTGGTGCTCAGCACGCGCGGGTGGGTGAGCGACTCGGCCATCCGGACGGCCATGAAGTTGAGCGGGACGAAGGCGCCGGCGATGACGGCGAACACGGCGGCGTAGCGGGCCTGGCGCTCGGGATCCTCGATCGAGAAGCGGAGCGGCTGGTAGCACGCGTACAGCAGGAAGACGATCAGGAACGACACGAGCGTCGGCTCCTCCCACACCCACCAGTGGCCCCACGACGCCTTGGCCCAGATCGAGCCGGTGACGAGCGCGGCGACGGCCATGATCAGCGAGAGGTGGATCGCGACGTAGGAGCGCAGGTCGTGCGCCCGGTCGCCCGAGCGCAGGTAGCGCAGCCCGTACACGCCGCCCGCCACGAACCCGCACAGCGCCACGATCGCCACCGGCACGTGCAGGTAGAAGATCTTCTGGACGAAGCCCTGGTCGGCGTCGTTCGGGGCATAGAAGAAGACGAGCGCGAAGGCGCTCGTGAGCAGGACCACCGAAGCGATGGAGAGGGCGCGGAGCCCTCGGCCGAAGACCACGACTGTCTAGTCCTCCAACAGGAAGTCGAACACGCCGAACGCGAGGAGGGCGAAGACCCCATCATAGAGCGCGAGGACGACGAGCCAGCGGCCGGGCAGCGCCCCGGCGCCCGCCTCGGCGAACAGCGGCGAGGAGGCCTGCGCCGCCGCGATCACCACCGGCAGGAGCAGCGGGAGGGCGATCAGCGGGACGATCAGGTCGCGCGCCCGGGTCTGGACGGCGAGCGCGCCGACCAGCGTCCCGACCACCGCGATCCCGAGATCCGCGAGCAGCAGGACGGCGAGCAGGTCCGGCAGCGCGTCCGCCGCCGACGGGCCGAGCAGCAGCACCGCGAAGGCGGGCACCGCGGCCGCTTCCACCACGACGAGGAACGCGAGCAGGACCGCCGCCTTCGCCACGAACAGCGCGGTCCGGTCGACCGGGGCCAGCAGGAAGCCGTCGAAGCCGCCCTGCTCGCGCTCGGCCACGAACAGGCGGTTCATCCCCAGCACGGCGGCGAACAGCAGCGTGACCCACAGCACCCCGGCCGCCAGGTCGCCCGCGAGCCGGTCGCGGTCCAGTCCGAAGTGGAACAGCACGAAGGTGGAGACGCTGAACATGAGCATCGCGGGAACGGACTCGCGCGTCCGCAGCTCCAGCCGCAGGTCCTTGCGCACGAGCGCCCCGACGACGCGCCTCACGCGTACAGCCCCCGGACGTCCTTGAGCTCGACCTGCGCCGCGGCCGCGAAGAACGCCTGCCGGCCGCCGCGCAGGCCGAGCACCCAGTCCGCCTCCGCGAGCCCCTGCTCGACGTCGTGGGAGATCAGCACGCGCGCCGGCCCGGCCTGGCGGCCGATCAGCGGCGCGACCGCGAGCGCCCCGCCGGGGTCGAGGTTCGCGTACGGCTCGTCGAGGAGCAGGAGCTCGGGGGCGTGCAGCGTCGCCCGGCAGATCGCCGCGCGCTGGGCCATGCCGCGCGAAAGCGTGTGGACGGGGTCGTCGGCGCGCGGCGCGAGCGCCACGACGTCGAGCAGCTCGGCGATGCGCGCCTCGGCGACGCCGTGCAGGCGCGCGTGGAAGCGCAGGTTCTCGCGCACGGTGAGCTCGCGGTAGAGCATCGGCTCGTGCCCGAGCAGCCCGACGCGCCCGCGGACCTTCCAGCCGTCGGCAGGCAGCGTGCCGCCCAGCACGGTGACGCTGCCCGCGTGCGGCCGCAGGAGCGTGGCCAGGATGCGCAGCAGCGTCGTCTTGCCCGCGCCGTTGGCGCCGAACACCGCGACGGTGGCGCCGCGCGGCAGCGACAGCGACACGTCGCGCAGCGCGACCCGCTCGCCGTAGGCCCGGCCGACTCCCTCCAGCGCGACGGCCGCCGCGTCAGCCTCAGTGGTGGTGGTCCCGTCCGTGGCGGGCGCCATGCGAGGAGTCGCCACGCAGCGTCTGCACCGCGTGGCGCAGCACTGGGGCGACCACGGGGAAGAGCTGCTCGATCGCCTTCGGCGACCCCGGGAAGTTGATGATCAGCGTCGTGTCGGCGATGCCGGCGATGCCGCGCGTGAGGATCCCCAGCGGCGTGTGGCGGGCGCCCTCGGCGCGTATCGCCTCGGCGATCCCGGGCGCCTCGCGGTGGATGACCACGCGCGTCGCCTCCGGCGTGATGTCGTCCGGCGTCATCCCCGTTCCGCCGGTGGTGAAGACGAGGTCCGACTCGTCGTCGATGAAGTGGTGCAGGCGGTCCTCGATCAGGCCGAAGTCGTCCGGCACGACCTCCATGGCCACGACCTCGCAGCCCGCGCCCTCGGCGAGCCCGGCGAGCATCGGGCCGGACACGTCCTCGGACTCGCGGCGCGAGACGGAGGTGGAGACGATGAGGATCGAGGTGCGGATGTACGGAGACTAGGCGGTCAGGGAGCGAAAGCGCGCGACGTCGACGTTCCCGCCCGACAGGATGACCCCGGCGCGTCGTCCGCCGACCGCCGCCCGCCCCGCCAGCAGGGCGGCGAGCGCGGACGCCCCGCTCGGCTCGAGCACGAGCTTCAGCCGCTCGAACGCGAACCGCATGGCGTCGACGATCTCGGCGTCGGAGACCGTCACGACGGCGCCCACGCGCGCCCGCACGACCGGGAACGTCCGCTCGCCCGGGCGGTCGATCTGCTGGCCGTCGGCGATCGTGCGGCCGACGGGGACCCGCACGCGCTCGCCCGCAGCCAGCGACCGCCGCGTGTCGTCGCCCACCTCGGGCTCGACGCCGATCACCTCGCAGCCCGGGCAGAGCCCCGTCGCGGCCGTCGCGCAGCCGGCGATCAGCCCGCCGCCGCCGACGGGAACGAGCAGGACGTCGAGCGGGCCGGCGTCCTCGATCAACTCGAGCGCCGCCGTGCCCTGCCCGGCCATGACCCGCTCGTCGTCGTAGGGGTGGACGACGGTGAGCCCCTCGCGGTCGCGCCACTCGGCCATCAGCGCCTCGCGGTCGTCCGCGTAGCGGTCGAAGCGCACGATCCGCGCGCCGTAGCCCTCCGTGGCGGCGGCCTTGGACGGCGGCGCGTCCTCGGGCATGAGGATCGTGGCGCGGATGCCGTGCAGCGCCGCGGCGAGCGTCAGGGCCTGCGCGTGGTTGCCGGAGGAGGCGGTCACGACGCCGCGGCGGCGCGCCTCCTCGGGCAACGAGGCGACCGCGTTGTAGGCGCCGCGGAACTTGAAGGCACCGACGCGCTGGAGGTTCTCCGGCTTCAGGACGACGGTCGCGCCGGTCCGCTGGTCGAGCGTGCGCGAGGTCACGACCGGCGTGCGGTGGGCGACGCCCGCGAGGCGCTCGGCGGCGCGGCGGACGTCGTCGAGCTCGATCACGCCATCGCGGGCGCGTGCGCGCGCTGCGCCGCGGCGATGAGGTCGCGCACGGCGGCCTCGTCGCCCTCGCGCAGCAGCGCGATCGGGTCCGGGTCGCCGTTCACGATGCCCTCGAAGAACTCCTTGCGGTGCTGGTACGTCGGCAGCGTGCCCTTCGCCCAGCCCCGGACCTCGTTGAGCAGCACGGCGAGCCGCGCGTAGGGCTCGCCGAACTCGTCCGCCACCTGGCGCTTGATGCGCTTGGCGAGCGCGGGCGACGCGCCGGCCGTGGAGATCGCGATGGCGAGCGGGCCGGTGCGGACGATCGCCGGGAGGATGAAGTTGCACAGCGGCGGGACGTCGACGACGTTGACGAGCATCGCCCGCTCCTCCGCGTCCCGGTAGATCCGGATGTTCGTGTCCGTGTCGTCCGTCGCGGCGATGACGATGAAGGTCTTGTCGAGGTCGCCGGGCTGGTACTCGCGCTGCACCCAGGCGATCGAGCCCTCGGCGGCGAGCAGCTCCAGCTCCGGCACCGCGTCCGGCGCGACGAGCACCACGCTGCCGTCGCAGGCGAGCAGTCCCTCGACCTTCTCGAGCCCGATCTCACCGCCGCCCACGACCACGCAGCGGCGCCCGGTGAGCTTCAGGCACGCGATGTAGAACGGCGTCTCCAGCATGCCCTGGACGCAGGTCTGGTCGCAGATCCCGCGCCGGAACTGGCAGACGCACTCCTTTCCTTCGTAGGCGGCGGCCGGCATCGATCTCCACGGTACTACGGGCCGTACCCTCCTCATGGGCATGGCGGAAGCGGGCTACTTCGGCGACGACTCGATGCTGCGGCGCGTGCATCGCGAGACCGCGGTGGCGCTGTCCGGCCCCCGGGCGCTGCTCATGCAGGCCGCGCACCCGCTGGCGGTCGCGGGCCTGCTCGCGCACACCGGCGCGCTCGACGCGCCGTACGAGCGGCTCGATCGCACGGCGCGGGTGATGAACGCCATCGCTTGGGGGACGCGCGCGGACGCCGACCGCGCGACGCGGCGGGTGCGCTCCATGCACCGGCGCGTCCGCGGCGTGCTCGACGAGCCGGCCGGGCGGTTCCCGGCCGGGACGCCCTACGCGGCCGACGACCCCGAGCTGCTGCTGTGGGTGCTCGCCTCGCTCGTCGACTCCGCGCTCGTCGTCTACCAGAAGTACGTCGGGCGCCTATCGCCGGCCGAGCGCGAGGCGTACTGGCAGGACTACAAGGTCGTCGGGCGCTTGTTCGGGCTGCGCGACGCGGACATGCCGCGGTCCCTCGACGACTTCGACGCCTACATGCGCGCGATGGTCGAGGGCGACGACCTCCACGTCACCCCGCGCGCCCGGGAGCTGGCGGTCGAGCTCCTCCTGCGCCGTCCCGTGCCGCTCCCGTTCCGCCCGGTGCGCGAGCTCGTCAACCAGATCACGGTCGGGTTGCTGCCCGGCGAGATCCGCCGCGAGTACGGCCTGTGGTGGGACCCCGCGCGCAGCGTCGCCTTGCATGCCGGCGCGGAGTACGTCCGCCGCGTGGTGGTCCCGCTGCTGCCGGCGCAGCTCCGGTTCGCGCCGGTGGCGCGCGCGGCCTGACCGGCGGGGTGAGAAGGACGCCACCGCGGGGGGACGCGCGGGCGCCGCGGCCGCGGCAGGATCCCGGCTCGTGGCCTCTCTCCTCGGCATCGTCCGCGACGAATACGCGGTCGCCGGCTCCCTGCTGGCGTCCCTCATCCCCGGGATCGTGCTGCTGTGGGACGTGTATCGCGACGAGGCGCGCATCGTGCGCATCCGCCGCGAGCGGGACTAGGGGTCGCGCCCGCGCGCGCGGCGCACCGCCGCCAGGCGCTCGCGCATGGCCCCGTCCGCGTCGTCCGGCGCATAGAGCCGGAGGTCCTCCAGCCCGGCCGGCAGGTGCTCCTGGTCGTTGACGTGCCCGGGATGGTCGTGCGGGTAGTCGTAGCCGCGCCCGCGGCCCAGCTTGCGCGCGGCCGGGTACGCCGCCGACCGGAGCGCCGCGGGCGGCGCCGCGGCGCCGTGCTGCGTGATCTGGGCGTGCGCGGCCCCGAGCGCCCGCTTGACCGCGTCCGACTTCGGCGCGAGCGAGAGGTAGATCGCGGCCTGCACGAGCGCGAACTGGCACTCGGGCATGCCGACGTGCTCGACGGCGTGGGCCGCCGCGACCGCGAGCGACAGCGCCTGCGGGTCGGCGTTGCCGATGTCCTCCGAAGCGAGGACGATCATCCGCCGGGCGATGAAGCGCGGGTCCTCGCCGCCCTCGAGCATCGCCGCGAGGTAGTACAGCGACGCGTCGGGGTCCGAGCCGCGGGTCGACTTGATCCAGGCGGAGATGTAGTCGTAGTGCTGGTCGCCGCCCTTGTCGTAGAGGACCGCCTTGCGCTGGAGCGCGTCCTCGGCGTCGGCGACGGTCACGCGCCCGCCGTCCCCGCGGACGACCGTGTCGCACGCGAGCTCGAGCGCGTTCAGCGCCGTCCGCGCGTCGCCGCCCGCGCGCGCCGCGAGGAAGGCGAGGGCGTCGTCGTCCACGGGCACGTTCCCGCACTCGCCGCGGTCGAGCGCGCGTCGCAGCAGGCGCTCGACGTCCGCCGCGTCGAGCGCGTGCAGCTCGTAGACCTGCGCGCGCGACAGGAGCGCCGAGTTGACCTCGAAATACGGGTTCTCCGTGGTGGCGCCGACGAGCGTGACGAGCCCGTCCTCGACCGCCGGCAGCAGCGCGTCCTGCTGGGCCTTGTTGAAGCGGTGGATCTCGTCGAGGAAGAAGATCGTCGCCCGGCCGCCGCGGCGGCGCTCGCGGGCGCGGGCGATCACGTCGCGCACCTCCGGGCGGCCGGCCTGCACCGCGGACAGCTCCTCGAAGGCGGCGTCGGCGTGCTCGGCGGTCATCCGGGCGAGCGTGGTCTTCCCGGTCCCCGGCGGCCCGTAGAGGATCATCGAGTGCGGGCGGCCGGACTCGATCGCCGTGCGCAGCGCCGAGCCGTCGCCGAGGAGATGCCCCTGGCCGACGAAGTCGTCGAGCGTGCGCGGGCGCATGCGGGCGGCGAGCGGCCCGCCGGCGGCCTCCGCCGGGGCGCCCGGCTCCTCCTCGGGCGCGTCGAAGAGGCGCTCCATGCCGCCAGTATGGTGCGCCCCGCCCGTGCGCGTCCCGCTGTCCACCGTCCTCCGCGAATGGGGTCGCCTCGGGCTGATCGGCTTCGGCGGCCCACCCGCCCACGTCGCGCTGCTGCGCGAGCTGTGCGTCGAGCGCCGCGGGTGGCTCCAGGCGCGGGAGTTCGAGGACGCCAACGCGGCCTGCCAGCTCCTGCCGGGACCTGCGTCGACCCAGCTCGCCATCTACTGCGCGTGGCGCGTCGGGGGAGCGGCGGGGGCGGTCCTCGGCGGCGTGGCGTTCATCGTCCCGGGGCTCCTGATGATTCTCGTCATCGCCGCGGCGGCCCTCTCGTCCTCGCCGCCGGCCTGGCTGCGCGGCGTGGGTGCGGGCGCGGGCGCCGCGGTGGTGGCGGTCGTCGTCGCGGCCGGCC
>DATMVH010000359.1:0-4621 GCA_035563395.1 Solirubrobacteraceae bacterium | reverse complement strand
CGCGTTGCCGGCGGGAGCGCGCGTCACCGGGCGTCGCCGGCGGCGCGGCGCCGTCTCAGTCGCCCCGCGCGGCGCGCACGGCGTGCGCCTGGGCGGCGTCCATCCACAGCTCCCAGCGACCGGACGCCGCCTGGTGCTCGTCGCGCAGGCGGTACGGGCGGCAGCCGCCGAACTCCACCTGGCGCAGGTGCGCGACGCCGCCGAGCACGGACGCGATCCGGCGCCGCGGCCACCCCATCGCGTCCTCGATCTCGGGAAACGTCCGGGGCCGGTCCGGCGCGGCGGCGAGCGCGTCGAGCAGCTCGCGCATGAGGTCGCTGCAGCGATCGTGGAAGCGCGCGATCTCGCCCGGGTCGGCCATGGCGTTCTCGGGCGCGTGCTCGCCGCGGACGCGCGACGGCGGGGGCGGCTCTCCGCGCATTCGTCGTTCCGACGCGCCGCTAGCCGATCCGCTCGTCGAGGCGTACGCGGACCGTGTCGCCCGCGTCCTTGCCGATCGCCTTCCGCAGCGCCGCCTTCACCGGGAGCATGTGCGTCCCGTCGCCGAGCGCCATGAACGAGCTCTCGAACGGCTCGCCGTCCACGGTGCCGCGGACCTTCACGAGCCCTTTCGTCCCGAAGAAGGCGACCGAGTCGTCCATGACGACGTACGTCCACGCTCCCTTGCTCTGCCCCTTCTGGAGGCGGGCGGAGAACTCCTTGAGCATCGTGGCGGGCTCCTTTCTCGGATCGTCGATGCTCAGACCGCCGCCGCCGCCGGAACTCATCGCGAAGTGAGCGGCCGCCACGCCCATCCCCTTCCCGCCCGCTCAACGCCCCCCCGGCTCGGGAACGGGTGGAAGTGGAAGGCGAGCACCAGCGAGCCGCCGTCCGCCGCGCGGTCGAAGAGCCGCCGCCGGCTCTCCAGGGCCCGGGGCGCGTCGATCTCGAACCCGCTTGCCCAGTCCGGGTGCTCGAGATGCAGCGGGTGCAGCGCGGCGTCGGAGATGTAGAGCAGCTCCTCCCCCGCCGACCGGATGGCGACCGCCAAGTGGCCGGGGGTGTGCCCGGGCGCGTGCAGAGCGTGGATGCCGGGCACGATCTCTCCGTCCTCGTCGAGGAGCTCGACGCGGTCGGCCAGCGGCAGCAGGTGGCGTCGTACCGGCTCGGCGTAGAGCGGCGGCTGCGCGGCCAGCGTCTCGTCCGCGGTCCAGTGGTCCCATTCCTCGCGCCGCATCGTGAGGCGGGCGCTCGGGAAACGGGGGGCGCCGTCCGCGCCGACGTTGCCGCCGATGTGGTCGGGATGCGCGTGGGTGACGATCACGCGGCCGACGTCCGCGGGGTCCACGCCCGCGCGCCGCGGGCGCTCGGGGAAGTGGCCGACGTCCGCCACGGCCGCCGTGGGGAGGTGGCGCAGGGCTTCGGGGTCCGCCCCCGTTGTCGACCACCACGAGGTCCGAGCCGGTGTCCACGACGAGGCAGGTGTACGGCGACGGGATGGCGTCCGGCTCGAGGCCGCGGGCGGCCACGGCGCCCGCGAGCACGTCCGGCGGCACGTTGCTGAAGCACTGGGCCGCCGTGTAGAAGAACCTGCCGTCGTCGATCGCGACGCAGTCGACGGCGCCGACCTTGAGGCGGTGGACTGGCTCCGGGTCCGGGCCGGTCATGATGCGCGACGCTAGAGCGATCCGGTGCCCGGCGCTAGCGGCGCTCTCCCGTCCCACGCGACGCCGACTCGAGGCCCGATGCGGGCCGTCCGAACTCCACGGCCACGCCCACGTCGCGGCTTCGCCCGGGCGGCCGCGCTCATCCCCGTCATCGCCGCCCCCGCCGCGGACGCCGGCGTCGAGGCCACCGGAGCGGCGGGCGGCTACCCGTCGACGCGCCCGGTGGCGATCCACGCCCGTGCGGGAAGCTCGAACGGCTCGCTCCCCACGCCGAGGCGGCGCCGCAGCTCCGCCTTCAGCGCCGCCCTTCGTGCGGCCGGAAGCGCGGCCGCGTAGGCGCCCGACGGCGCGACCCCGCGCTCGAGCGGCCGCCAGAGGTCCTCGAAGCCGCCGTAGCCCGCGGCCACCACCGCGGACGACACCCGCACGTCGGCGAGGCCGGCCGCCGACCAGAGCCCGGCCAGCGACTCCGGGGTGCAGAACGCCATGCAGCGGCCCTCGTCCAGGTCCTCGGCGGCCGGGTCGAGCCCGACCGCGGCGTCCCAGAAGCGGCGCAGCAGCGTCATCTCGCCCGCGTAGTCCCAGACCGCGGCGCCCACCGTGCCGCCGCGCCGCGTCACCCGGCGCATCTCGCGCACGCCGGCCGCCGGATCGGTCATGAAGTTCACGACGAGCTGCGCGAGCGCGTGGTCGAACGCCGCGTCGGCGAACGGGCAGCGCCTCCGCCGGCGCCGTCTCGACCTGGACGCCCGGCAGCCGCTCGCGGCACGCCGCCGCGAAGGGCGGAGACGGGTCGACCGCCGCGACGCGGTCCGGCCCCAGCAGCGCGACAAGCTCCGTGGCCAGCGCGCCCGGGCCGCAGCCGACGTCGAGCGCACGGTCGCCGGCGCGCACCGGGGTCGCCGCGATGAACGCCCGCGCGAGCTGCCGGCAGTAGCGCCCGACGTGCCGGTCGTACGCCTCCGCGGGCGTGCGGAACGTCGCCGCGCCCGGTGCCTCGGCCATGCCGCCAGGGTGGCGCCGCGACGGGACGCGGTCAAGGCGCACGGGCGACCGCCGCGCGGTGGGCGTATGGTCCGGCGTCCGGACGACGGCGACGAGGCGGGCGGCGGATGTCGGAACGCGGCGAGGTAGAGGTCGACGGCCTGCGGATCGCCTACGAGCGGGCGGGCGACGGCCCGCCGCTCGTGCTCCTGCACGGGTACGTCGGAGACGGCCGCAGCACCTTCGCCCGCCAGCTCGAGGAGCTTTCGAGCGAGTTCACGGTCGTGGCCTGGGACGGGCCCGGCGCGGGACGGTCGGCGGATCCGCCCGAGTCCTACCGGCTCGGCGACTTCGCCGACCGCCTCGCCGGCTTCGTGCGGGCGCTGGAGCTGGACCGGCCGCACGTGCTCGGGATGTCCTTCGGCGGCGGGCTCGCGCTCGAGCTGTACCGCCGGCACCCCGCGCTGCCGCGCACGCTGATCCTGGCGTCCTCGTACGCCGGCTGGGCGGGCTCGCTGCCGGCGGACGAGGTGCAGCGACGACTGCGCCAGGCCGTCGACCTCGCCGGCCTGCCGCCCGAGCGCTTCGTGCGCGAGATCGCTCCGACGCTCTTCTCCTCCTCCGCGCCGCGCGATGCCGTCGACGCCTTCGCCGCGAGCGCCACGGCGTTCCATCCGGCGGGCCTGCGCGCGATGGCGCGCTCGATCGCGGAGGCGGACCTGCGCGACGTGCTCCCGGGCGTCGACGTGCCGGTCCTGCTCGTTTACGGCGACCGGGACGGGCGGGCGCCGGTCGCGGTCGGCGAGGCGCTGCGCGCGGCCATCCCCGGCGCGCGCCTCGTCGTGCTCGCGGGGGTGGGCCACGTGTCGTGCGTCGAGGCGCCGGAGCGGTTCAACGCGGAGGTCCGCGGCTTCCTCCGGTCCGCGGGGGTGTGAGGGCGAGAATGTCCGGGATGGAGCTCGAGAGCATCGGCATCGTCGAGTCGCCGCTGACGGACCGGGCCGCCGCGCCCAAGCAGGGCGACGAGGGCGCGCCCGAGGCGTCGCTCGTGTTCGATCCGCGCGTCGCGCCCGCCCTGGAGGGCATCGCCGAGGGCGACGACCTGCTCGTGCTGACGTGGCTCGACCGCGCCCGGCGCGACGTGCTGCGCGTGCACCCGCGCGGCGACGTCACGCGGCCGGTGCAGGGCGTGTTCAACACCCGCTCGCCGGACCGCCCCAACCCGATCGGGCTCCACCGCGTGACCGTCGTCGCGATCGACGGGCTGCGGGTGCGCGTGCGCAACCTCGAGGCGCTGGACGGGACGCCGATCGTCGACGTCAAGCCGCCGCTGCGCAGCATCGGCGAGCGCTGACCGCTAGGGCGACGCGGCGCCCACCGGCACCGGCGGAAGCGCGCAGAGTTGCGCCCGGAGGCCGAGGCGGTCGACGCAGTTCCAGTGCTCGACGATCCGGCCGTCGGCGACGCGGACGATGTGGAACTGCTCGCGCGCGCCCTCGGCGCCGGGTGCGATCCCCGGCGGGCGGCTGTGGTCCACCACGTCGGGATGGAGCAGCTCGGTGAGCGCGCGCTCGTTCGTGCCGGACGGCTGTTCGTCGACGAAGCCCCGCACGACGTCCTTCGGCTCCATGACCGTCATTCCGCTTCGGTGGACCGGTGCGCCGAGGATCGCGGCCGCGCGCCGGCGGCGCATCGGTAGACCTACCGGTCCCGGCGCGGCGCGCCCGTCAGAGCAGGTCGTGCTACATCGCGAACAGCGCGACGGCCGCGCGGTCGAGACGCCGATGCGCGCGTACACCTCCTGCACGTGGTGCTCGGCCGTGCGCGGCGAAATCACGAGACGCTCGGCGATCCGCCGGTTCGACAGCCCCGGCGCGACGAGCCGGAGCACCTCCACCTGGCGCTCCGTGAGGCCGCCCGGGCGCACGCGCGGGATGAGGGCCGCGCGCGCGCCGGGCGGTGGGCGCGGTCGTGCGTCATGGGCTGGAAGC
>DATMVH010000358.1:0-2536 GCA_035563395.1 Solirubrobacteraceae bacterium | reverse complement strand
GCGCCGCACTCCCCGCAGGGATGCGCCGCCGGCGGGGACGCGCCGCTCACGCCGCTCCCGGCTCCCGCGAGCGCCGCGGCCGGCGGCGTGCCCCACGGCTCGAGGACGAGGTGACGGCGGAAGTAGACGACCGTCTCCCGCAGCACCGCGGCGATCGGGAGGGCGATGAAGGCGCCGGCGAAGCCGTAGAGCCGCCCGCCGATCAGCAGCGCGGCGATGACGAAGATCGGGTTGATCCGCAGCGCCTGGGCGAACACCGTCGGGGCGACGATGTGCCCCTCGATCTGCTGCAGCGCGATGAACATGATCGTGAGCCACAGCGCGTCGAGCGGGTCGCCCCCCACGAGCGCCAGCAGGACGGGCGGGGCGGCGCCGATGGCCGGCCCGACGTACGGGATGAGCTCGGCGAAGCCGTACCAGGCGCCGAACACGAGCGCGTACGTCTTGCCGTCGGGGAACACGCCCAGCGAGCCCATGATCCACAGGGCCACGCCGGCGCTCGTGCCCATGATGGTCGAGAACAGCAGCTGCCCGCGGACGTAGCCGAAGACCGCGCGCTGCACCCGCGTCGGGTAGTCGTCGCCCGGCGTGCCGTCGCCGCGCGGCACCACGCGGCGGACGGCGGCGCCGATCCGCTGCCCGTAGAGCAGCATGTAGACGGACAGCACGACGATGAGGATGAGGGCGATCGAGCCCTCGATGAGCAGCGTGAGCGCCTCGCGCGTGAAGGTCACGAGCTCGCCCGAGCCGGCGGAGACGCGCTCGCCGAGAGTCGCCAGCGCGGTCCGGCCCTGGGCCTGCACCTCGACGTCGACGCCGCGCTCGTCGAGCCACCGCTGGAGGCTCGCGAGCTCCGCGTTCGCGTCGTCGACGATCCCCGGCACGCTGCGTCCGAACGACGACGCCTGGTCGCCGATCGGCCCGGCCAGGACGATGCCCAGGCCGACCAGGCCGACGATCAGGACGAGGTAGACGAGCAGGACGGCGAGGCCGCGGGGCACGCGCCGGCGCTGCAGCAGGGCGACGAACGGATTGAGCAGGAGCGCGATCAGCGCGGCCACGACGAAGAGGAGCGTGATCGGGCCGGCGGACCGGACGAGCGCCCAGGCGCCGAGGATCGCGAGCGGCAGCACGACGAGCTGGATCCAGCGCGGGACGACGACCGGCTCGGCGGGCGGCGGCGCCTCGGCGCCGGGCGGCGCGGGCTCGGGCGCCGGCGGGTCCGCCGGGCGCGGCTCGATCGGCGGGTCGGCCACCCCGCCCGCGCCCGGCCGTTCGTGCCGTTCCGCCATCGCCCTCCAGTATGCGCCGCGCGCGGGAGACCGGCTACCGTGCCCCGCCTTGACCACCATCCTCTTCGTCGGGGACGTCGTCGGCTCCGCCGGCCGGCGCGCCGTCCGCTCCATGCTCGGGAACCTCCGGGCGGAGCTCGGCGCGGACTTCGTCGTGGTCAACGGGGAGAACGCGGCCGGCGGGATCGGCATCACCCCGAAGCACGCGGAGGAGCTGTTCGGGGCGGGAGCGGACGTCATCACGCTCGGCAACCACACGTACCGCCATCGCGAGCTCTGGCCCTACCTCGAGTCGCGCCGCGAGATCGTCCGGCCCGCCAACTTCCTCCCCACGCAGCCGGGCCGCGGGACCGTGCTGGTCGAGCGCGGCGGCGTGACGCTCGGCGTGGTCAACCTCGCGGGAAACCTGTTCATGGGTCACGCCGCGCCGGCGCTCCTCGCGGTGGACGACGCGCTGCGCGAGGTCGCCGGCGCCGACCAGGTCCTCGTCGACATGCACGCCGAGGCGACGAGCGAGAAGGTCGCGCTCGGCTGGTACCTCGACGGCAAGGTGACCGCGGTGGTGGGCACGCACACGCACGTGCCGACCGCCGACGCCCGCGTGCTCCCGCAAGGGACGGCCTACATCACGGACGTGGGGATGACCGGCGCGCGCGGGGGCGTGATCGGGGTCCGGCGCGAGCAGTCGATCGCCGTGATGCGCTCCCACATGCCGCAGCGCTACGACCCGTCGGACGAGGACCCGTGGATCAACGCGGTCGTCATCCGCTCGTCGGGTCCCCGCCGCGCGGCCGCGATCGAGCCGGTGCTGCGGCCGGCGTCCTGAGGGACCGCCGGCCGGCGGACGAGGGCGATCAGCGCCAGCGGCAGCCACCAGACGATGTAGAGGTAGAACCAGTGGTCCAGCGCGAGTTGGACCGCGATCAGCACGGCCGCGCCGAGCGCGGCCACCGTGGGCGGGTCGCGCCGGCGCGGGACGACGGCGACGAGGAGGGCGAGCGCCACGGCCGCGAGGGTCACCGCGGCCTGCAGCCACTCCAGCCCGCCGTACAGCCCCCAGACCGAGAACGGCGAGCCGCGATCGGCCTGGAAGCCGAGCGTGCGGGTCCAGAAGGTCGCCAGGCCGCCGGGCCCGGTGGCGGCGGGGACGAGCAGCAGCGCCGCGGCCGCCGCCGCGCCGAGCGCCGTGAGGACGGCCGCGCGCGCGCTGCGGCCGTAGGTCGCGAACAGCGGCCCGAGCGCGA
>DATMVH010000357.1:0-2170 GCA_035563395.1 Solirubrobacteraceae bacterium | reverse complement strand
GGCTGGCCCGCGCCGGCGTCGCGACCCGGCTCGGGCCGGGCAGGCTCCCGGCGTGGCGGCGCGGGCGCGCGCTCCGGTCTGAGGGGGTCGCCCGAGGTCAGGCCGCTGGACCGGCTGGGGGGCTCGCTCATGGGCGAAGGCTACCGCCAGCGCTCGAGCAGATCCGCGTCCTGCACGTCGCGGACCACGCGCGCCGGCACTCCCATGGCGACGCCGCGCGCCCGCACGTCGCGCGTCACGACGGCTCCCGCGGCCACGAACGCCTCCTCGCCGACCTCCACGCCCGGGCACAGCACGACCCCGCCGCCGACCCGGCAGGCCCGCCGCAGCAGGGCGCCACGGAGCTCGTACTCCGGGCCGTGGCGCGACATGGTGTCGTCGTTGGTCGTCGTCACGCCGGGCCCGAGGAAGACGTCGTCCTCGACCTCGGACCACGCCGTCAGGTAGACGCCGGTCTGGATCTTCACCCGCGCGCCGATGACGACGTCGTTGTCCACGGTCGCGCCACGGCCGACGACCGTGGCGGGCCCGACGGCCGCGCGCTCGCGCACGTAGGCCTGATCGCCGACGATCGCGCGTTCGCCGATGCGGGCGCCGGCGAAGACGACGGCGCCCGCGCACACCACGGCGTCGCGCGCGAGGACGAGGGGGGCGAGCGGGTCGCGGGGCGCCGAGGAGCTGCGGGCGAGCGCCGGCGACTTGCCGAGGACCGCGCCCGCCTGCACCTCGCAGCCGTCGCCCACGATCGTGCGGGCGAGGATCGCCGCGTGCGCCGCCAGACGTACCTGCGCGCCGACGTGCGCGCCCTCGGCGACGACGGCGTGGTCGCCGACGTCCGCGCCGTCGCCCACCACCGCGCCGTCCCCGACGACGACATGGGCGCCGAACCGGACGCCGCCGCCGATCCGGACGCCTTCGCCGAGCACGAGGCCGGGAGCGCGATCAGACGGCGGCATCGTGGTCGCGCCGCGACGCGTCGAGGCGCTCCTGGAGGGCGGCGAGGACGCGCACGACGCGCAGCCCGGCCGCCCCGTCGGAGCGCGGCGCCCGCCCTTCGCGCACGCACTCCAGGAAGTGCTCGCACTCCAGTTGCAGCGGCTCGCGGTTGGGGACGCGCGGGCTCCAGATGTCGCCCGAGCGCGTGATGTACTCGCCGTAGGAGGACGAGTCCTCGTCGAAGCCCTTGTCGTAGACCGTGACCTTGCGCTCGAGGTCCATGTCGTCGAACGTCGCCATCCGGCGCGAGCCGACGACGGTGAAGCGGCGCTCCTTGTGGGGGTCGAGCCACGAGAGGTGCAGATGGGCGGCCAGGCCCGAGGGGAAGCGGAGGAAGCCGAACACGACGTCCTCGACCCCGCGGCGCATGTACGCCTCGCCGCGGGCCTCGACCTCGTACGGCTCCTCGTCCGCGAGATGCAGGAGGACGGAGACGTCGTGGGCGCCGAGCGACCACAGCGCGTTCTCGTCGGCGCGCAGCTGGCCGAGGTTGAGGCGGTTCGAGTAGATGTAGTGGATGTCGCCGAGGTCCCCGGCGTCGGCGATCTCCTTGAGCTTCGCGACGCCCGGGTGGTAGACGAGCAGGTGGCCGACCATCAGGACGCGCCCCGCGGCCTCCGCGGCGGCCACCGCGCGCTCCGCGTCGTCGACCGACTGGGCGAGCGGCTTCTCGACGAAGCAGTGCTTGCCCGCGGCGAGGACGCGCTCGGCGAGGCCGGCGTGCGTCGGCACCGGGGTGGCGAGGACGACGGCGTCGAGCGCGTCGTCCGACAGCAGGTCGTCGAGCGACGGCGTCCGGCGGGCGGCCGGATGCGCCGCCCCGACGCGCGCGAGCGCGCGCTCGTCCGCGTCGCAGAGCCAGGCCACTTCGCAGCCGCGCAGCGACGCGAAGTTGCGCGCGAGGTTCGGGCCCCAGTAGCCGAGGCCCACGACCCCGACGCTCGTCACAGACGCACTAGGTTCGGGGCCTCTATGCCGCGGGTCACCCCGCGGAAGTCGACGACAAGAGGCGACTCGCGCACCACGCGCTCGAGGTCGAGGCCCGGATGCGCGGTCACGATCACCGCGCAGTCCATCTCCTCCGGCCACTCAGAGCGGAGGCCGTGCTCGGGGAGCTCCGGCACGAAGTCGTCGTGGTACACGATCTCGGCGCCCTGCTCGCGGAGCAGGCGGA
>DATMVH010000356.1:0-2719 GCA_035563395.1 Solirubrobacteraceae bacterium | reverse complement strand
CGCTCGAGCGCGTCCGTGAACGCCTCCATCGAGATCGGGACGTACGCGATCGAGCGACCGGTCGCGGCGCTCAGCTCAACGGCGACGTCCGCGTGGGACAGCGCGCGCGGGCCGGTGAGCTCGTACACGCGGCCCGCGTGGCCGGGCTCCGTCAGCGCGGCGACGGCCGCGTCGGCCACGTCGTCGGCGTCCACGAACGGCGCCCGGCGGTCCGCGGCGGGCAGTGCCAGCTCACCGGCGAGCACCATGTCGGCGAAGTCGCCATCGCTGAAGTTCTGCATGAACCAGCTGCAGCGCAGGACGGTCCAGTCCGCGCCCGACGCGGCGAGCTTCCGCTCCGCGCGCTCGGCCTCGACCTCGCCGCGGCCGGAGAGCAGCACGAGCCGCCGGCACCCGGCGGCCAGCGCCTCGCCGGCGAGCGCCTCGATCGCCTCGGGCGCGCCGGGCACCGCAAGGTCCGGGTAGAATGCGACGTACGCCGCGGAGGTACCGCGCAGCGCCGGGCCCCAGGTCGAGCGGTCCTCCCAGTCGAACGGCGGGTCGGCCGCGCGGGAGCCGTCGCGCACGGGGATCTCCAGCGCGCGCAGGCGCCGGGCGACGCGCCGGCCGGTCTTGCCGGTCGCGCCGATGACGAGGACGGGTCCGTGCGTGGTCATGCGAGTTCTCCTGCGTCGGGGGCAACGTGTGCCGCGATGGCCCCGCCAACGCTGACGGCCCGGGACGGCTCGCGCCACACGGGCTGAATGGCCCGGCGAGACCCTGTGGCTATGCCCGGCGCACGGCGCCTGGCGAGCGGCCGACGACGCGCTTGAACGCCCGCGCGAACGCCGCCTCCGAGCGGTAGCCGAAGCGGTGCGCCAGCTCGCCGACCGTCGTCGCCGTTCCGGTCTCGAGCGCGTGCAGCGCGAGGTGCATCCGCCAGCGCGCGACGTACTGCATCGCCGGCTCGCCGACGAGCCGCGTGAAGCGCGCGGCGAACGCCGACCGCGACATGCTGCACTCCGCGGCCAGCGAGGCGACGCTCCACTCGTGGGCGGGGTCACGGTGGATGAGCGCAAGCGCGGGGCCGACGTGCGGGTCGGCCAGCGCGCCGAGCCAGCCGCGGCGCGCGGCCGGGTCGCTGTCGATCCACGTGCGGATCGCTTGGATGACGAGGATGTCGGCCAACCGCGTGATCACCGCCTCGCCGCCCGGCGCGAAGGCCCGCGCCTCGGCCGCCATGAGCTGGAAGGTGCTCCGCATCCGCTCCGCGCGCTCGCCGTCCGAGGTCTCGACGGTGATGAGCGGCGGCAGGATGCCGACGAGGTGGCGCGCGGCCGGGTGGTCGAAGCGCACGGCGCCGCAGACCAGCGTCGTCGGCGCCCCGCCGCCGCCGTGGCGGATGATTTCGTAGCGCTCGGTCACGTGCTCGAGCGGGAGGTCGAGGACCTCCGGCGCCCGGGCGCCGGGCTCGCTGCGCAGCCGGTGGCCGTCGCCGTGCGTGACGAGCGCGCAGTGGCCGGGGTGCAGCCAGGCCGGCGGGGCGTCGTCCGTCTCGAGCAGTACGCGCCCGCGCGTGACGACGTGGAACCACAGGTGCCGCGGCATCGGCGTGAGGGTCATGCCCCAGGGCGCGGTCAGCTCCGCCCGCGAGTAGAACGCGCCGTCCATGCGCAGCAGGTGCAGCGCCTCGCCGAGCGGGTCGGGCGGCGGCCACGGGTCAGGGGCGGCGGCCATGCCGGCGAGCATCCCAGAGCCGGGACCGCGAGTCCTCCCGAGCTGGACGATCGAGCATGAACGGGCGACCGGCAGGCATGGACGGCGACCGCCGCACGGCGGAAACTCGGACGACCGGCATCCTTCCCATACGACGGCGGCGGAGCCGGCGACCGGCATGACGAACCACGACACGGACACGACCCTGCTCGGCGACAGCGTCGAGTTGCGCCACCTGCGCTACTTCGTCGCGGTGGCGGAGGAGCTGAGCGTCAGCCGCGCCGCTCAGCGCCTCTTCATGGCCCAGCCGCCGCTGAGCCGGCAGATCGCCAAGCTCGAGGCCCTGCTCGGCGTGGCCCTGTTCGTCCGCAGCAATCGCGGCGTGACGCTCACGGCCGCGGGTCGCGAGATGCTCCCCGAGGCGCGCGCGGCGCTCCAGGCCGCGCACGGCGCGGCAGAGACCGCCCGCCGCGCCGCTCAGGGGCGCGGCGGCGTCGTGCGGCTCGCCTACAACCTCACCGCCGGGTGGGAGGTCGTGCCGGCGCTGGTCGCCGCCGCGCGGCGCGAGCTGCCGGGAGTCGAGGTGGTCGCGCGCGAGCGGTGGCGCGGGGACGCGACCCCGGCCGCGGATCCCGGCACTGCGCAGGAGGCCTTCGACGTGGGAGTCGGGCCGGTCGCCCGCCGCGCGCCCGGGCTCGCCTACGAGCTGCTGCGGGCCGAGCCGCTGATGGTCGCCATGGGCCCGCGCCACCGGCTGGCCGGCGCCGCGACCTTGCCCATCGGCGCCTTCGCCGGCGAGACGTTCGCGACCTTCGGGGCCCTCGCGCCCGCGTACCACGACACCGTGCTGCGGATCTGCCGCGCGGCGGGCTTCGAGCCTCGGCTCGAGCAGCACGCGCTGCTGCCGCCGGCCGGATGGCGGATGCTCGACGGCACGACGTCGGTCATGGTGGTCTCGCGCGCCGCCGCGCCGCTCGCGGCGGCCGCCGGCGCGGTCACCGTCGCCTTGGAGCCGCCCGTGCCG
>DATMVH010000355.1:0-3244 GCA_035563395.1 Solirubrobacteraceae bacterium | reverse complement strand
GGCCGGCGCCGCCGGCGCCCGCGCCCGCGGGCCCGGGGAGCGCGGCGCTCTCGCTCGACGACTACCTCCGCGAGCGGGCGCGATGAGCGACACGCTCGCCATCGCCGCGGTCACCGAGTCGTTCATGCGCCTGCTGTCCGGCGTCAACGCGGGCGCCCCGACCGATCCCGTGAAGATCACCGCCGACCCGCTCGACCTGGCTCGCAGCGGCGCGAACGCGTCGCTGAAGCAGCTGAACCTCTTCCTCTATCAGGTCACCCCGAACCTCGGCTGGATCAACATGGACATGCCGATCCGGGGCTCGCGCGGCGACCTCACGCGACAGCCCGTCCTCGCGCTCGACCTGCACTACCTGCTGACCGCGTACGGGCGGCCGTCGAAGGAGCCCGAGTCGCACCAGATCCTCGCGCACGCGATGAGCCTCGTCCACGACGGCGGCGTGCTGACGCGGGCGGCGATCCGCGCGGCGCTCGACGCGGCGCCGGCGCCGATGCCGTCGGCGGGGCTCGACGACCAGGTGGAGATGATCAAGCTCGCGCCCGAGCCGCTGTCGGACGAGGAGCTGTTCCGCATGTGGAGCGTCTTCGGGGCCGAGTACCGCATCTCGGTCGGCTACCTGGCGTCGGTGGTGCTCGTGGAGCGCCCCCACCGGCGCCGGTCGGCGCCGCCGGTGCGCGCGGCCGGCGTGGCGGTGGCGCCGCTGCGCCGCCCGCTGCTCGACGAGCTCGAGCCGGCGCCGGTGACCACGGCCGCGCCGCTCGTACTCGCCGGCGAGCGGCTCGGCGGTCCGGGCGTCGTCGTGCGGCTGAACGGCAGCGTCGACGTATCGCCCGCGCCGGCGGACGTGTCGGACGAGCGCATCTCGCTCGCGGTGCCCGCCGCGCTGCGCGCCGGACCCAGCACCGTGCAGGTGCTGCACGACCTGCCGGTCGGGAGCCCGCCGCAGCCGCGGCGGTTCGCGTCGTCGAACGTGCTGGCCTTCGTGCTCGCGCCGCGCGCCACCGCCGGACTCCCGGCGACGGTCGCGCGCGGCGCGACGCTGACCGTGACGCTGTCGCCGCCCGTCGACCGGCGGCAGGACGTCGTGCTCGTGCTCGACGACGTCACGATCGCGCGGACGGTGACGTCGAGCGACCCCGCGACGGAGGCGCAGGCGCGCTTCGCGATCCCGGCGACCGGGGTCGCGCCCGGGCAGTACCTCGCGCGTGTCGGCGTCGACGGTGCCGAGACCGCGCTCGAGGTCGACGGCACGGGCACGTACTCCGGCCCGGTGGTGACGGTGACGTGAGCGTCGCGGCGCTCACCGGCTGGGCGTCGGCCCGGGTCGAGGGCCGGTCGCCGGCGGATCCCTCTCATGCGGTGCTCGACGCGCTGAGCCGGACGTTCCGGCTGTCGCGGTTCGAGCGAGCGGTGCTGACGCTGTGCGCGGCGGTGGAGCTCGACGACGCGTTCGCCCGGCGCGTGACGGCGACGTTCGGGCTGGCGCTCAGGATCCTGCCCGACCCGCACTGGAGCGCGCTCGCTCCGTGGGCGCCGCTGCGGCACTGGCGGTTGATCGACGTGGCAGCGGGACAAGCGCTGACGAGCGCCGCGCTCCGCGTCGACGAGCGCATCCTCTGCCTCCTCGCCGGCGTCGACGGGATGGACCCGCGGGTGGCGGCGTGCGTGCGGCCGCTGACCGCTCCCGTCGATGCGCTGCCCGCGCTCGCCGCGGCGGCGGACGCCACGGCCCGGGCGATCGAGTCCGGTGGACCGTGGCCGGTCGTGCAGCTCGTCGGCGAGCGCCCGTCCGAGCTCGAGTCCGTCGCGGCGATGGCGTGCGCGCGGCTCGGGCTGCGGGCCCACGTCGTCAGCGCGGCCGGCGAGCTGCCGGACCGGCGGCTCTGGGAGCGCGAGGCCGCGCTGAGCGGCGCGGTGCTCGTCGTCGCGCTCGAGGACGCCGGCGCGGTACGGCGGTTCGCCGACGGGCTGCTCGCACCGCTCGTGGTGGCCGGCCGGGCGCCGGTGGCGTCGCTGCGGGACGCGCTGCGGCTGGAAGTCGCGCCGCCGTCGGCCTCGGAGCGCCGCGCGCGGTGGCGGTCCGCGCTGGGCGCCGAGGCGGCGGCGTCGCTCGACGGCCAGCTCGACGCGATCGCCGGGCAGTTCGAGCTCGACGCCGTGCAGGTGCGCGCCGCCGGCCGCGAGGCGCTCGCCGGCGATCCGGCCGGCACGCTCGGCGACCGGCTCTGGCGCGCGTGCCGGTCCCGCTCGCGGCCGCCGCTGGACGACCTGGCGCAGCGGATCGTCGCCGACGCGTCGTGGGACGACCTCGTGCTCCCCGAGGCCGAGCGCACCACGCTGCTCCAGATCGCCGCGCAGGTGCGGCGCCGGACGACGGTCTACGAGGACTGGGGGTTCGGACGGCGCGGGGCCCGGGGGCTCGGGATCACCGCGATGTTCGCCGGCGACAGCGGCACGGGCAAGACGCTCGCCGCCGAGGTGCTCGCGTGCGAGCTGGGGCTCGATCTGTTCCGCATCGACCTCTCGAGCGTCGTCTCGAAGTACATCGGCGAGACCGAGAAGAACCTGCGCCGGGTGTTCGAGGCGGCGGAGCAGGGCTCCGCGGTGCTGCTCTTCGACGAGGCCGACGCGCTGTTCGGCAAGCGCACCGAGGTCCGCGACTCGCACGACCGGTTCGCGAACATCGAGGTGAGCTACCTGCTCCAGCGCATGGAGGCCTATCGCGGGCTGGCGATCCTCACGACGAACCAGCGCGAGGCCCTCGACACGGCGTTCCTGCGGCGGATCCGGTTCGTCGTCGAGTTCCCGTTCCCCGGTCCGGCCGAGCGCGCGGCGATCTGGCGGCGCGCGTTCCCGCCGCCGGCGCCGCTGGACGGCATCGACCCCGAGGCGCTCGCCGCCCTGACGATTCCCGGGGGCACGATCCGCAACGTCGCGCTGGGCGCCGCGTTCCTCGCCGCCGACGAGGAGCGACCGGTGCGGATGGCCGATGTGCTCCGTGCCGCGCGGACGGAGTACGCGAAGCTCGAGCGGCGTCTCGACGCGCACGAGATCCACGACCTGGTGGAGGCATGACGCGGCGGCCGGTCAGCGTCGAGATCGGCGAGCTCGTGCTCGACGGCTGCTGCGCGCCGCGCCACGCCGACCGGGTCGCCGCCGCGCTCACGAGCGAGCTGGAGCGGCTGCTGCGGCTCGAGGCGCCCGAGGCCGTCGAGCGGGAGATCGACCTGGCCGGTGGCGCCTT
>DATMVH010000354.1:0-7576 GCA_035563395.1 Solirubrobacteraceae bacterium | reverse complement strand
GACCGCGTCGAGCTCGTGCGGACGGTGGCGGCGTGGACCGGCGAGGGGCCGTGCGCCGCGATCTCCGGCGTGCGGCCCGCCGGCGCGCGCCACCACGCCGAGGAGGCGCTGTGGGCCGCGCTGTGGGACCAGGGCGCGACGCTTCCCGTCGAGGAGGCCCGCCTCTCGACCACCTACGACGGCGACGGGCGCATGCGCCGCGCGGGCCTCGAGCTGTGGCCGCGGGAGGACGGCACGGACGCCTGGGCGCGGCGCGGGGCCGGCGAGGTGCTCTGCGGCTCCTCGCTCGACCTCGGCGCGCTGCAGCTCGACTGCGCGTTCTTCCGCTGGCACCTCGAGGGCCGCGAGGGGATCGGGCACTACGACGTCCTCCGCCGCGCGCCCGCCGCGTGATCCGCGCCGTCGTCTCCGACTTCGGCGGCGTCCTCACCACGCCGCTCGCCGAGGGGTTCCTCCGCATCCAGGACGACGTCGGGGTGCCGCGCGAGGCGCTTCCGCGGGCGATGGCGGCCGCCACGGAGGCCGAGGGCATCAACCCGCTGCACCTGCTGGAGACCGCCGAGATCACCGAGCAGGTGTTCCTGGCGAGCCTCGAGCGCCACCTCGCCCGGATCGTCGGCCACGAGGTCACGCTGCACGGGCTGGGCGAGCGCTACCTCGGCGCCCTGGACCCGAACGACGAGCTGTTCGCGTACTTCCGGCGGCTGCACGAGCGCGGCGTCCGGCTCGCGCTGTGCACGAACAACGTGCGCGAGTGGGAGCCCTACTGGCGCTCCAAGCTCCCGATCGACGAGATCTTCGACATCGTCGTCGACTCGGCGTTCGTCGGCGTGCGCAAGCCCGACCCGCAGATCTACGCGATCGTGCTCGAGCGCCTGCGGCTGCCGCCCGACGCGTGCGCGTTCGTCGACGACCTCGAGCGCAACGTCGTCGCGGCGCGCGCGCTCGGCTTCCACGCGATCCACTTCCGCGACACGAAGCAGTGCATCGCGGAGCTCGAGCGGCTGCTGACCGCGTAGGGTCGCGCGCCGGCGTGTTCCGCGCAGGCTCCCGGGGTGGCGATCCGCGGCGCACGACGCAAGTGCGCGTGACGTGCTTCGAGGAGGCGGCGCAGCGCCTCGACCACTGGTGCGCCGCGAGCGGCCGACCGAGCGGAGAGATCGCGGTCGCGCCGGCGGGAGACCCGGTCCAGGCCGCCCCAGGCTCGTTGCCGGTGGTCGCGTGGTCGTCGGCGACGACGATCGCGAGGGCCTCCCGGCGGGCGCCGGGCAGTTCGACTCCGACATCACGGCCGAGCGCCATCCGCGCTGCGCGCTCGGCGTCAACGAGCATGAGCTCTTCGCGGTGTGCTGCGACGGGCGCCGCACCGGCGTCGACGCCGGCCTCGACCCCGCCGACCTCGCGCGGCTGCTGCTCTCGCTCGGCGCGACGGACGCCATCGATCTCGACGGCGGCGGGTCGGCGACCCTCGTGCACCGCGGCCACCGCTGAACCGCCCGTACAGCTCGGTCGACCAGCCCGGACCCCGGGTCGCGCCGGTGGTGACCGCGCTGCTCTTCGACTCGCTGCCGAGCGGCTGAGCCGCGGCCCTGACCGGGAAGGCCCCGCGCCGTCGCGTCGCTACCCCGGCGCGAGGTCGCCGGCGTGCCGCTCGAGGTACGCGATGTCGCGCTCGTAGATCGCCGTGTCGCCGCGGGCGAGCACCGCCTGCTGGGCCGGGTCGCCGGCGGCGGCCTGCGCGACGATGAACGCCACGAGCTCCTGCAGCACCCCGATCGCGACGTCGAGGACCGCGCGGGGCAGGATGGCCGGCGCGCCGTAGGCCGAGCAGAAGGTCGCCAGCCGCCGCGCCTGCGCCGCGATCCCCGGATACGGCGCGTCGGGGTTCAGCGGGTCCGTCAGCGGGACGAAGCGATAGGCGGCGTAGGCCAGGTCGCGCACGCGCGGGCCCGGGGAGGCGAGGTCGAAGTCGATGACGCCGACGAGCTCCGAGCCGTCGAACATGAGGTTGTACGGCGCGAAGTCGTTGTGGCAGATGACCTCGACCGGCTCGTGGGCGGGCCACTGCCACACGGCGCCCGGCCCGGGCGCGAACCCGGCCGTGGCCTCGTGGTAGGCGCGCAGGGTGCGCGCGACGGCGACGGCGGTCTCGTGCGACCACGCGAAGTCCGCGAGCGGGTACGTCGCGACGGTGCCCGGAACGAGCGAGAGGATCTCGCGCCCGCGCTCGTCGATGCCCAGCGGCTCGGGGATCCGGTCGAAGCCGGCGGCGCGCAGGTGGCGCAGCAGCGCGTGGATCGTCGGCGTCCACGGGCCGGTGGCGCGGCGGACGGTGTCGCCGACCCGGACGACCGGCGTCATGTTGCCGCCGCCGAGGACCTCCTCCGCGTCGTCGGTGTCCACGGCGCGTGTCTATCGCACGCGCCCGGGCGCGTCGAGCGAGGCGGGCGGGAGTGAGTGACGCGTCAGTTGTCGGAGCCGAGCCGGTCCCAGCAGTAGAGCTCGAGGCACTCCGCCGCGAGCTCGCTGCAGCGCTCGCGCGACAACCAGGGCAGGACGGTCTCCAGGGCCTGCTCCTCGGCGACGCCCGCGTTGAACGCGTCCTCCCCGCGGAGGGCGGCGGCGATGCGCAGCGCCTCGCGCTGGTTCTCGCCGAGGGCCGCGAAGGCCCCGACGAGGAACTCCCGGTTGGCGATCGGGGTGCCGACCTCCATGGAGGCATGCCAGGCGGCGAGCATCGACAGGTCGTGCTCGTCGAGGTCGGCGACGGCCTTGGCGTAGTGGGAGGCGAGCTCCTCCTCGGGTATCTCGTCGACCCAGGCACGCACGAGCTCGCCCAGGAGCTGGCGGCGAGCCTCGCGCCCGACCGACTCGGCGATGACGCGGATCGCGTCCTGCGGCTCGATGAAGCACAGGGGCATGGCGCGCACGGTAGGGGTCGGTCCGGACGGCACCATGGGGTCCCGGCCCGGCACGGGCTCGACGAAGGTCGAGAAGCTAGCCTGCACACGCATGGAGCGGCTCGACCACGAGGCGGCGGAGGTCAAGGCGTCCGGCGGGGTCGTCTGGCGCCCGGGCCCGGGCGGGGCGCCGGAGCTCGTGGTGGTGCACCGCCCGCGCTACGACGACTGGTCGCTGCCCAAGGGCAAGCTCGACCCCGGGGAGAGCTGGGAGGACGCCGCCGTGCGCGAGGTCGAGGAGGAGGTCGGCCTGCGCTGCCGGCTCGGGCCCGAGCTGCCGCCGGTGGCCTACCGCGACAACAAGGGGCGCGCGAAGGTCGTCCGCTACTGGCTCATGGAGCCCCGGGACGGCGTCGCGCGGTTCGAGCCGAACGACGAGGTGGACGAGATGCGCTGGGTGGGCACGGAGGAAGCCGAGCGCCTGTTGAGCTATCCGCACGACGCGGCGCTCGTCCGCGAGGCGGCCGAGCGCCTGTGAACCGCGAGCGCTTTCCCGGCCTCACCGGCGGCTGGGCGCGGCTGGACGGGCCCGCCGGAACGCAGATGGTCGACGTCGCGATCGACGCGATGACCGCGTTCATGCGCTCCGGAGACAACGCGAACCACGGCGGCGCGTTCGCCGCGGCGCACGCGACGGACGCCTGCGTGGCGGCCGCCCGCGCATCCGTCGCCCGCCTGCTCGGCGCCGATCCGCGCGGCGTCGCCTTCGGACCGTCGATGACGGCGCTGACCATGCGGCTCGCCGCCGCCGCCGGCCGCACGCTGCGGCCGGGCGACGAGGTGGTGTGCACGCGGCTCGACCACGACGCCAACGTCCGGCCGTGGGTCATCGCCGCCGAGCGGGCGGGCGCCTCCGTGCGCTTCGCCGACCCCGAGCCCGAGACGCTGGCGCTCCCGGCGAGCGCCGTCGAGGCGGTCCTCTCCGACCGCACCCGCTGGGTCGCCGTCACGGCCGCGGCCAACTCGATGGGCACGGTGCCGGACCTGCCGGGAATCGTCGCCGCCGCCCACGCGGCGGGCGCCCGCGTCGCCGTCGACGCCGTCCACGCCGCGCCGCACCGGCCGATCGACGTGGGCGCGCTCGGGTGCGACACGCTCGTCTGCTCGGCCTACAAGTGGTTCGGCCCGCACGTCGGCATCCTCTGCGCGGCGCCCGCGCTGCTCGAGGAGCTCTCGCCGGACAAGCTGCTGCCCTCGCCGGACGAGGCCCCCGACCGCTGGGAGCTCGGGACGCTCCCGTTCGAGTCGCTCGCCGGCGTCACCGCGGCGGCCGACTACCTCGGCTCGCTCGGGTGGGACCAGGTGCGCCGCCACGAAGAAGGGCTGCTGCGGCGGGCGCTCGAGGGGCTGCGCGCGATCGACGCCGTCACCCTCCACGGCGACGCGCCCGACCGCGCGCCGACGCTCATGTTCACGGTCGCCGCGCGCACGCCGGCCGAGGTCGCCGCCGCGCTGGCCGAGCGCAAGATCGCCGTCTGGGACGGCAACTACTACGCGTGGGAGCTCGAGCGGCTCCTCGGGCTCGCCCCCGGCGGCGCGGTCCGCGCGGGGTTCGTGCACTACAACGACGAGCAGGACGCCGATCGCCTCGTCGCCGCGGTGGCGGACGTCGCGGCGGGCGCGCTCACCGCGGCCCCCGGCGCGGCGAGGGCGGACGAGCCGCCGGCCTGATCAGCGCCGCGGGACGTCGCCGCGCGGCCGCGCGAGACCGCCGCCGCGCCGGCGCCGGATGATGTACACGATCAGCACGGAGAAGACGAGGGCACCGAGGAAGCCCGGCGCCTCGCGGCCGTCCGTGAGCGCGTAGAACAGCAGGCCGGCGATGAAGGAGCCGGCGAGGCCGACGGCCATCGTCTGCAGCAGCGTCATCGGGTCGCGCCCCGGCAGCGCGAGGCGCGCGAACGCGCCGACGAACAGCCCCCAGAGGGCGAGGACGATCAGGTAGACGAAGAACTCCACGGCGCCCGGCTCACGACTGGCGCGCCGTGCCGGTGTGCGGCACGCCGACCGGATCGGCGACGGCCGCGGACTCGTCGGTCGCGCCCATCGCCCGCTCGGACTCCGCGAGCTCCTGCAGCGCGCGCTTGTAGTCGTGCGGCATGACCTTCTTGAACCGCGGCAGCGCGTCCTCCCAGCCGGCGAGGATCCGCGCCGCGACCGGCGAGAGCGTGCGCAGGTGGTGCTCCTCGATCAGCCCGTGCAGCTCGATCGCGTCGCTCGCGTCGATCTCGTCGAAGCCGACGAGCTCCATGTTGCACCGCGAGGCGAAGGTGTCGTCCTCGTCGAGCACGTAGGCGACGCCGCCGCTCATCCCCGCCGCGAAGTTCAGCCCCGTGCGCCCGAGCACGACGACGCGCCCGCCGGTCATGTACTCGCAGCCGTGGTCGCCGATGCCCTCGACCACGGTGCTGGCGCCCGAGTTGCGCACGCCGAAGCGCTCGCCCGCGAGCCCGCGGAAGAACGCGCGCCCGCCCGTGGCGCCGTACAGCACGGTGTTGCCGACGATCACGTTCTCCTCGGCGGCGAAGCCGGCGCCGTCCGGCGGCCGGACGGCGACCACGCCGCCCGAGAGCCCCTTGGCGGTGTAGTCGTTGGCGTCGCCGATCAGCGTGAGCTCGACGCCCGGCGCGAGCCAGGCGGCGAACGACTGGCCGGCCGAGCCGCGCAGCGTGAAGCGGATGGTCTCCGGCGGCAGCCCCGCCTCGCCGTGCACCTTCGCGACCCAGTGGGAGAGCAGGCCGCCGACCGTCCGGTTGACGTTGCGGACCGCGAACTCGCCCGAAACGGGGCGCTTGTGGTCGATGGCCTCGCGCGCCGCCTCGATCAGCGCCCAGTCGAGCGCGCCGGGCAGCGGCGAGAGCTGGGGCTGGCAGCGCCGGCGCGGGGCGTCCGGCGGCGCCTCGGGCGCCGCGAGGAGGAGCGACAGGTCGACGCCGCGCGCCTTCCAGTGGTCGAGCGCCGGCGCCGCGTCCAGCAGATCGACGCGCCCGATCATCTCCTCGTAGCTCCGGACGCCGAGCCGCGCCATCAGCTCGCGCGCCTCCTCGGCGACGAAGAACAGGTAGTTGACGACGTGCTCGGGCGTCCCCTCGAACCGCCGCCGCAGGTCGGGATCCTGCGTCGCGATGCCGACCGGGCACGTGTTCAGGTGGCAGGCCCGCATCATGATGCAGCCCATCGCGATCAGCGGAGCGGTGGAGAAGCCGACCTCGTCGGCGCCGAGCAGCGCGGCGACCACGACGTCGCGGCCGGTCTTCATCTGCCCGTCGGTCTGGACCCACACGCGCGAGCGGAGGTCGTTCATCACGAGCGTCTGCTGCGTCTCGGCCAGGCCGATCTCCCACGGCAGCCCGGCCGCCTGGATCGAGGAGAGCGGGGACGCGCCGGTGCCCCCGTCGTGGCCCGAGATCAGGATGTGGTCGGCGTTCGCCTTGGCCACGCCGGCCGCCACCGTCCCCACCCCGACCTCGGCGACGAGCTTCACCGACACGCGCGCGCCCGGGTTGGCGCAGCGCAGGTCGTAGATGAGCTGCTTGAGGTCTTCGATCGAGTAGATGTCGTGGTGCGGCGGCGGCGAGATCAGGCCCACGCCCGGCGTCGTGAAGCGGATCTTGCCGATGTAGCGGTCGACCTTGTGCCCCGGCAGCTGGCCGCCCTCGCCGGGCTTGGCGCCCTGGGCCATCTTGATCTGCAGCTCGTCGGCGTTCGTGAGGTAGTGGATGTTGACCCCGAAGCGCCCGGACGCCACCTGCTTGATCGCCGATCGCCGCCAGTCCCCGTTGGGGTCGCGCACGTAGCGCGACGGGTCCTCGCCGCCCTCGCCGGTGTTCGAGCGGCCCTGCATCCGATTCATGGCGATGGCGAGCGACTCGTGCGCCTCGCGCGAGAGCGAGCCGAGCGACATGGCGCCCGTCGCGAAGCGCTTGACGATCTCGCTCGCCGGCTCCACCTCGTCGATCGGGATGCCGCCGTCGTGATCGAACTTGAAGCCGAGCAGGCCGCGTAGCGCGGCGCGGCGGGTGGCCTGCTCGTTGACGTCCTTCGCCCACTCGTCGTACGTCTGCCGGCCGCCGTGGCGCACGGCGTGCTGCAGCTTGGCGATCACCGCGGGGCTCCACTGGTGCGCCTCGCCGTCGCGCCGCCAGGCGTAGCGGCCGCCGTTGGGCAGGAGCGCCGCCGCCCGCGGATAGGCGAGCGCGTGGCGGTGCAGCGTCTCGCGCGCGATCACCTCCATCCCGACGCCCCCGATGCGCGACGCCGTGCCCGTGAAGTGCTGCTCCACGAGGTCCGGCGCAAGCCCGATCGCCTCGAAGATCTGCGCGCCGTTGTAGGACTGGATCGTGGAGATCCCCATCTTGGAGATCGTCTTGAGCAGGCCCTTGCCGATCGCCTTGACGACCTTGACCTCGGCCTCGGCGAGCTTCTCCTCGTCCGCGCCGACGACGTCCTGCAGCGACTCGAACATCAGGTAGGGATTGATGGCGGAGGCGCCGTAGCTGATCAGCGTCGCGAAATGGTGGACCTCGCGCGGCTCGCCGGACTCGAGCACGAGCCCGGCGCGCAGGCGCGTGCCCTCCCGCACCAGGTGGTGATGGACGGCGGCGACCGCGAGGAGC
>DATMVH010000353.1:0-7649 GCA_035563395.1 Solirubrobacteraceae bacterium | reverse complement strand
ATGGGTTCGGCACGGCCGCCGAGCGCGCCGGACGCTTCGGGGACGCCGCGGCGCGCTACGCGCACGGCTGGGCGGCGTACCCGGGCGGCTCGCACGCCCCGCCGGCGAGCGTCGCCGGCGACGCGCACCTGCGGCGCATCTACGAGCAGTCGCTCATGGTGCCGGCGGCCTCCGAGGACCGGCGCCACGCCGGCGGCTCCATCGCCTCCCCCACCCGTGCCGTAGTCTGGGGCACGCTCACGCTCGAGAACCACGACTTCTCCGGCCCCTACCACCTCGTCCGGCCGCGCGACTCCTACCACGTGGCCACGGCGCAGCGGCGGCCGGCGACGACGCCCGCCGCCGTGCGGCTGATGGACTACCTGTGGCGCGTGCAGAAGCCGGACGGGTCGTGGTGGCAGGACACGCGCCTCGACGGCACGCCGTACTGGACGGCCTCCAGCTCGACGAGGTGGCCCTGCGGGTGCTGCTCGCCCGGTTGCTCGGCCGCACGGCGCGGGCCGACTGGGAGCACGTCCGCGCCGCCGCGGGCTTCATCGACGCCAACTGGCCGTCGTCGCCGCAGGAGCCTGCGCGTCGAGACGCCGCACGGCCCTGTCTGGTATCGCTTCACCTTCGACGGCTACGGCGAGACGGCGGCCGGCGGGACTGGCACATCTTCCCGACGGCCGAGCGCCAGACGCTCGGGCGGCTCTGGCTGCTGCCGGCGGGCGAGCGCGGCGAGTACGAGCTGCTCGCGGGCGGCGACGCGGCCCCGTACCTGCGGACGATCGCGGGAACCGCGAACGACGGGCTGAGGCTCCCGAGCAGGTGTGGGACGGCCGGCCGCCGACGGGCGAGCGCAGCCCGTTCGGGGAAGCCGGGCGGTCGGCGCCGCCGCTGGCCTGGACGCACGCCCGGTTCGTCCGCGTCGCCTGGTCGCTCGAGGCCGGCACGCCGATCGAGCGCCCGGCGATCGTGGCCTGCCGCTACACCGGGGAAGCCTGCCCGCCGGTGCCCTGATCGCCGCGGCGGCCGCTCGGCGGCGCCCCGCCCGCGTCGAGGCCGGCACCCGCCCGGTCACGGGTGCGGGTCGGCGTGGAGCCACAGCACGCAGCGCCGGTTCACGGGATCGTGCGCGGCGGAGCGGACACCGAGTCCCGCGGCGGCGAGGATGCCGTCGGCCGCGCCGTGCGCGAGCGCGCACACCGTCGCCGGGTGGTCCGGCGCGACCAGCGGGCATGGGCAGGCCGACAGCTCGACGCGATCCGGACACAGCCGCGCCCGGAACCCGAGGCGTGCCAGTACGTCGGCCACGTCGAGCGCGATCGAGGCCTCGCGGCCGGCGCCGCGGGTCCGCGGGAGCCGCCGCGCCCAGTGCCCGCCGAGGCGTCGCAGCCGCGCGAGCGCGCGCCCGCGCGGGCGACCGACCGCGGCGGCGAGCACCTCCGCGAGGCCGTGCAGGTCGGCGCCAGGCGGCGGCCGGTCCTCGTGGAGCCGGAAGCGCAGCGCCGGACGGCCGCGTCCCTGCGGGGCCTCCGCCTCCCGCAGGACGACATCGGCGTCCTCGAGCGCCGCGAGATGCGCGCGGGTGGTGTTCGGATGCACTGCCGCCGCGCGCGAGAGCTCGGCGACGGTCGCGGCACCGCGCGCCGCGAGGTGACGGACGATCCGCAGCCGCACCGGATCGGCGACCGCCTCGAACGCGCGTCGAGGACCTTGACCCATGACCGTAATTGTTCCTAGAATGGAGTGAAAAATCACGTGTGCTCCGGGAGGGAGCCATGACGGAATCACCGGCGAACATCTATGCGCTCGGCTTCGGCGCCGTCCTGCTCGCGGCGGGCATCATCGGGTTCGCGTACTCGGCGTCGTTCGGGTCGCCCGGCGAGGTGGACGCGGTCTTCGGGATTCTCGACGTGAACGCGTGGCACAACCTCGTCCACATCGCCTCCGGCGCGCTGGGCCTCGTGGCATGGCGCGCGGGCCGCGCACGCGAGTACGCCCTCGGCTTCGGGGCCGTGTACGTGGTCGTCGCCCTCTGGGGCTTCATCCTCGGCGACGGCGAGAGCATCCTGGGCTTCCTGCCCGTGAACACGGAGGACAACGTCCTTCATCTGGTCATCGGGTTCACGGGCCTCGCCGCAGGGGCGATGACGCACGCCGCGCCGGACACGTCGCGGCGCGGCGGTCCGGCGCCGGCCCACTGACGCGGCGCGCCAAGGCTTCCCGTCCCGGGGACCGGATTCCCCGGGGCGGGTTGCGCGTGCGGCCGCAGCGGCGCGGCCGCAGCGGCGCCCGGTGCACCGTCAACCGGTGCTTTCGCAGCGCTCCGGCGGCGCCTGTACGTTCCGCTTGACCATGGGGAAGCCGTCCACCGCGCCGGTGCCGTGACGGAAGCCTGGATCGGATTCGCGGGCGGGATCCTGGGCGCCGTGATCGCCGCCGTCGTCGCCGTCCGCCAGTCGCGCATGGACAAGCACCTCGCGCTGCTGACGCGCGAGCTCGATCGCGAGGAGCGCGCCGAGGAGGTCCTCACCCGCTACCGGGAGCCGCTCGCCGCCGCCGCGTTCGACCTCCAGAGCCGCCTGTTCAACATCCTGCAGCTCGACTTCCTCGGGAAGTTCGGCGACGGCGACCGCAGCCGGTCCGCGTTCACGACGACGCTCTTCCGGCTCGCCCAGTACTTCGGCTGGACGGAGATCCTGCGCCGCGACATCCAGTTCCTGAGCTTCCCGGCGGATGCCGACACGCGCAAGGTCGCCGACCTCCAGGCCCGGATCGCCCGCTGCTTCCTCACCGACGAATACGGCCCGGAGCTCATGGTCTGGAGCGACGAGCAGCGGGCCGTCGGCGAGCGCATGATCGTCGAGGAGCACGGCAAGGTGATCTGCATGGGCTACGCGCGCTTCCGCGATGAGTGCGAGAAGACGTTCGCGCCGTGGCTCGAGCGCCTGCAGGCGGAGCTGCCGGCCGCCGCGGCGGACGGCCAGCGCCTGCGGGCGGCACAGCACCTGCTCTGCGAGCTGGTTGAGGCGCTCGGCGCGGTGGGCGTGCGCTACACCCCCGAGCAGCTCACGCGCGCCGAGGCGCGCGACGGTGGGAGGTAGGACCGGCGACGACGCCGGCGCGGGCTGGCGGCGGCTTTGATCGGTCACCGCGCATCGACGCAGGCCGCGGCCTTGCTCGAGGACCACCGCTTGGAGCGCGGGCCTCGAGTGCCAGAGGGTCGCCAGGCACGCGGATCGCGCGAACCTGCTCGTCCGCCTGCCGGGGGCCGCCGCCGGGCCGTCGCTCGCGTTCCTCGGGCATCGCGACGTGGTCGTCGCCCGACGGCACGAGAGCGCCTTGACCGCGGCGCTGGGCGATCTCCTGGAGGCGCTCTGGCCGGACGCGCACATCGCGGGCGAGGCGGCGCATCCCACGCGCCCGTGACGTGCGGGTCGGCGACGCGGTGAGCATGTGCTGTCCACCGTCGAGCCACGGCATGACACGACGCTCGGGGCGGCCAGATTCCGACCGCCCGTTGTGGTTACTTTCGTAAGTGGATGTCCTCGACGCGTTCATCGACGCTGATCACGCCGTCACGGCGGCGCGGCTGGCGGCACAGGTCACCGTGCTTCGCGAACTCGAGGCGTTCATGGCGCCTGCGTCGTTGGTGATGACCGACGCGAGCGACGTGAACTCGTTCCTCGTCAGCGACAGGCCGGCGGCCGGCACCCCAACACGCTCCGGAAGGAGCGCACGATGATCATCGGCTTCTTCACGTGGGCATGGCGAGCAGGACACGTCACGGCGAGCACGTTGCTGTCCGTCAAGTCTGTTCCCCCCACCGGCCGGCTCAACGGGCGTTGCGCGACCGAACCCGTACAAGCGGTGGGAGATCCAGGAGCTCTGGCGCACCCTCGATGAGCGATGGCCTCGCCTGCCGGCGGAGGACGCAGCGCGCCGGTTGACCCGCTGGCGAGACGGAGCGTCATCCTACGCGCGCGTGCGCGCGCACGCGATCAACCTGCAACTCGACGCGGTCATCAAGCTCGCGCTCACGTGCGGCCTGCGACGCGGCGAGATCTTCGGCTGTCGGGTGGACGACGTCCACCCGGACAACGCCTACGTGATCGTGCCCAGAAGGGACGGGACCGTACGGGGGCTCAACCTCTGGAGCGTCGACAAGCTCGGTCAGCCGATGAGCTTGGACGCGTTCGAGAAGCTGCTGCGGACCTACATCGGCAGGGGCTGGAGCTTCCGGCGTCTCCGCGACACCTGCGCCGTGGAGTGGCTGCGGGCGGGCCTGGCGATCTGGGATCTACAGGAGCTCCTCGGGCACCGCACCATGAAGGACACGCTCCCGTACATGGAGGCGGCGCGCGGAGACGTCGTCCGCAACGGGCGATGGCCGAGGAGCACATGGTTGGCAGTCGGCGCTGACGACCGAGACTATCCGGCGCGCCTGGAGATCCACGACTCCGGGTGCCGACTGGTGGTTCGGCACCCGAAGTCCGGCAGGGGAGTCGCGTTGTCCTCGTCCGACTCCGTGGATCATCGGCGGCGCGAGAAGGCTTGCGCCGGGGAACGGTCCTCCTCCTCCGACTTGTGCACGCGCCTGAGCTGGCGGCAACGCGCGTGCCGCGTGCCCGGCAGCCGACGCCTGCGACCGGTGAGCCGGGAGCAACTGTCAAAATGTTGTGGATCGCGGCCTGACCGGAATCAGGCGGCGACCCTCTCGTCCGTCGTCGTGGTCTCGTCGTCGGTGACCCGGATGCCGTCCTTGAACCTCGCGTCGGCGAGCACGTCGGCGACGAGTTCGTGGCCGTTGAGCCGTCGCCAGCGTTCCTGGGCGGCGTCGAGCAGCTTGTAGGCCATCGCGAGCGCGGCCTTCTTGGATCCGGCGCCCTTCGTGACGCGAGTTCGGAGCTTCACGGTCGCGAAGCTGCTCTCGATCGCGTTGGAAGTCCGCAGGTGACGCCAGTGCTCGGCCGGGAAGTCATAGAACGCGGTCAACGCCGCCCAGTCGCGGTCGAGCTTCGCGACCGCCTTGGGGTACTTGGCGTCGAACTCGCCACGGAAGCGCTCGAGCGCGGCTCGCGCGTCCGCGCGCGAGGGCGCCTCGATGATCTCGTGCAGCATGCTCTTCGCCCTGGGCTGCAGCCGCTTGGGGAGCGCGTCGAGCACCCGCGCGATCTGGTGCACCCAACACGTCTGCTTGCGCGCGGCCGGAAACACGTCGCGGAGCGCCGCCCACGTCCCGAGCGCGCCGTCGCCGATCACGAGCCTGGGCTCGTTGAGCCCACGCGCCGTGAGGTCGCGCAGCACGGCACCCCATGACTCGGTGCTCTCGCGGTAACCGTCCTCCACCGCCAGCAGCTCCTTGACGCCGTCCTCGCGCACGCCGATCACGACGAGCAGGCACAGCCGGTCGTCCTCGCCCAGGCGCACGGAGACGTGGACGCCGTCGACGAACAGGTACGCGTAACGATGAAAGCGCAGCGAGCGGGTGCGGAAGCGCTCGTGCTCAACCTCCCAGTCCTTGCACAGGCGGCTGATCGTCGAGGGCGAGAGCCCCGCGGCGTCCTCGCCGAGCAGCTGCTCAAGCGCCGGGCGGAAGTCCCCGGTCGAGAGGCCGCGCAAATACAGCACCGGCAGCACGTCGTTGACCTTCGGCGATCGACGCGCGTAGGCCGGCAAATCCCGCGAGCTGAACCTCGCGCGCTCCCCGGTCTGCTCATCCACGCGCTTGTCGTTGACGCGCGGCGCCTGAATCGCGACCGTGCCCGACCCGACCGTCACTGCGCGCTCCCTGGCCCGGCCGCTGCGGACAACGAGCCGCTTGCCGTCCTCGCCCCGCACCTCGGCGACCCGCTCGACGTACTCGCCGACCTCCGCCTCCAGCGCCGCCGCGACGATCCGCCGCGCACCTTCTCGCGCGAGCTCGTCGAGCGAGACCGCGATCTCGTTCTCCTCCCCGACACGGAGCCTGCGAACATCCACCATGGCGTGCCTTCCCTCTCCGCCTTCCGGCGGTCGGTCTTGATCAACCGCGAAGGTACGCCGCCCTCCTCTTCAGGCACGTCCACAACATTCGGGTATAGCTCCATCGAACCCGTTGGGCTCGTCGCTTGAAGACGATGCCCACGGTGTCGTCGTCACGCCGCTCTGCGCTGGTCCCAGAGGAAACCGGCGCTCACGCGACGGTTCCGGAGGCGCGCCGATAGTCCGTGGGTGCGGCGCCGTAGCGGCGGCGGAACGCGCGAGAGAAGTAGAGCTGGTCGGTGTAGCCCGCGCGGAAGGCGATCTCGCCGACGTTCATCGTGGTGAATCGCAGCAGGCGAGCCGCCTCCAGGAGGCGGCGGTCGGTGATGTGCTCCTTGGTGGTGCGGCCGGTGGCCTGCACGAGCGCCTTGGAGAGCGCGGACTGCGGGACGGCGAGCGCGTCGGCGTAGTAGACGGCGTCATGGTGCCGGACGAATTCGCGCTCGAGGACCTCGACGAAGCGGCGGTAGAGGTCCAGAACGGCGTGGTCGTCGCTCCGGGGCTCCTGGTGGCAGTCCTCGTACCAGCGCTCGATCCACAGCAGCAGCGCGGAAAGGAAGTGGCGCAGGAGATCGAGGCTGCGCACGTCCGGCGGACGATGGAGCTCGTCGGCGAGCGCGCGTAGGAGGCCTTCGAGCCGGTCGAACTCGCCTTCGGGGACGTCGACGGTCTGCGTCGCGGTGGTCCCGATCAGCCAGGTGGCGTTCGCGCGGCCGCCCGAGCCGGGATGCAGCAGCTCCTCGCCGAAGCGGACGCCGGCGCCGTGGAAGTCGTCGGCGGCCAGCAGCCGGTGGACGCGGCCACGCCCGATGACGGTCAGGGTGCCGGGACGGATCTCGACGCTCTCGCCGTCGATCTCATGGGTGCCGGTGCCGCTGCGGGTCCAGATGAGCTCGTGGTACGCGTGGCGATGGGGCGGGCGAGGACCGTGGTCGGTGGCCGCGCCGAAGCTCGCGCCCCGGACGAACCCGACTTCGAGCGAGCTTCCCGTCGTGGGAAGCTCGTCGAAGGTCAGGTCATCGGGAGTCGCAGGCGACGGGGACACCGACTAAAACGTACCCGTGGCTACTTGAGCTCGTTGAGGCGGTAGACCCGGCCGTCCAGGGCACGGAAGTGCCGGAAGGCGTAGGGCCGCCCGTCCATCTCGGCGCGCGCGATCTCGCCCAGGAGCTCCGCGCCGTGCTTCCAGCTCGGCGGAGGCGCCCTCGATGTCGTCGACCCCGAACCCGAATGCGATCCCGCCGTCGTTGTAGCCGTACGGCGTCGGCGTGCCCTCCTCGTAGAGCCCGAGCATGGTGCCGTTGGGCATGCCGAACACCGCGACGCCGGGGAACTCCATCATGGGCGTGAGCCCAAGAGTCTTCGTGACGAGATCGCCCATGGCGCCGAAGCCCGCTTCGTCCATCACCGAGCGTGCCAGGTGATGCCGTTGACCTGCATGGTGACTCCTTTGCCCGTGGTCTTGCTGAGGTTCAGGATCTGGCGGCCAGGAGGTCGTCCAGATCGAGGGGCTTGTCGAGGTACGCAGCGTCCTCACCGGGCGTGGGCCACTCGTCGAACGGGCGGTCCCACGCCAGTTCGAGGTCGTTGCCGTCGGGGTCGCTGAGGTAGACGGCCTCGTGGGTGCCGTGGTCGGTCAG
>DATMVH010000352.1:0-3466 GCA_035563395.1 Solirubrobacteraceae bacterium | reverse complement strand
CAGGCGCCCGCCGCGATGGCGAGCGCGGCGCCGAGGGCGGCGAGCCGGCGGCGAGCGAGCATGACGGCGCACCATAGCGAGGGTGCGCGGCGACCCGGCGATCGCGCCTGACACCATTCCGTGTCGTGCGCACGGTCGACGCGCCGGCCTCGGGCGACCCGCTCCAGCGGTCGGTCGCGGCGTGCCTCGCCTCGATCCTCGAGCTGGACGTCGCCGACCTGCCCCTGCCGCCTGCGTCGCATCCCAAGCCCTGGACGGTGTGGCGGAACTGGCTCGCGCAGCGCGGGCTCGGGCTCGTCCCCATCGCCGAGCCCGCCGGCTTCGGCTGGCCGGGTCCGTGGCTGGCGGTGCTGCGGGCCGCCGGCGGAGACGGGTGCGTCGCGGCCGTCGCGTTCGGCGTGCCGCCGGGGCTCGTCTGGAACCCCGTGGGCGGGCCCGAGACGTTCGAGGCGGTCGAGCGCGGCTATCTCGTCGCGCCCGCGGACGTCGCGCTCTGGGAGCGGCCCGCGATCGCCGCGCCGCGCGTCGCAGGACGCGTCGAGGCGATCGTCGTCGCGCCGGACGCCGAGGCGGGCATGATCCGCGTCCCGCACGCGACGGCGCGAGCCGGCCGGGGACTCGAGGGCGACCGGTACTTCGCCGGGCGCGGGACGTTCTCCGACGCCCACGGCCGCGGCCACGACCTCACGCTGATCGAGGCCGAGGTCCTCGACGCGCTGGCGCTGCCCGCCGGGCAGCTCGGCCCCGAGGACGCGCGCAGGAACATCGTCACCCGCGGCATCGAGCTGAACGCGCTCGTCGGCACGCGCTTCCGGATCGGCGACGTCGAGTGCTTCGGGCAGCGCTGGTGCGAGCCGTGCGCCCACCTCGAGCGCCTGACGGCCCGGGCGGGAAAGCCCGGCGTGTTGCGCGCGCTCGTCCACCGGGGCGGCCTCCGGGCGGACGTGCTCAGCGACGGCGACGTGCACGTGGGCGCCGAGATCGCCGCCTGCTGAGCCGCGGGCCTCCGCTGTCCGGACGTGGACGACGCTCGTCGCCGATGGCGCCCGCGGTGGCGGCGCCGGCGGGCTCGCCCGCGCGGAGTCGAACAGCGCCACGCCGGCGAGGGCGCCTCCGGCGCCGATCGCCGCGTCGCCCCAGTCGAAGCCGCCGGACTGACGCCCGATGACGCGCGTGGCACGGATCGGATCGGCCGGCTGCGGCGACGACGCGCCGGGCTCCGGCATCGGCACGTCGGGGACCGCCCGGTCCAGATTCGCGGCGGTGAAGCAGGAGCGTCTGCCGGCGCTGCTTGCGATCCACGCGGGGTCGCCCGTAGCGGTCGGCCGGATCGTCGACGAGCTGTGGGGCGAAGCGCCGCCGGCCGGCGCTTCGTTAGAGCGTCCAGACGGACGTCTCGCGCCTCAGGCGCACATTGACGGAGGCGGGGTCGACGGTGCGCGTGCCTGCCCGCGGCCCGGCGTACGTGCTCGAGCTGCCGGCCGACCGCGTCGACGCCCGGCGCTTCGAGGCCTTGGTCCACGACGCGCGCCGGACGGATGGTGACGCGCGTCGCGCGCTGCTCGAGGACGCGCTCGCCCTGTGGCGCGGTGACGCACTCGACGGGGTGCCGCTGGGTCCGGTCCTCGCCGCCGAGGCGGGGCGGCGCGGCTCGACGCGCTGCGTCTGACGGCCCGGCTGGACCTCGCGGAGCGGGCCCTTCACGACGACCGTCCCGCGGCTCGCTCGTCGCGGCGGGCGCCCCGGCCGGTCCTCCGGAGCCGCCGATCGACGACGCGCCGGTGCCCGGCCGGGAGCGCTCCGGGCGGTCGCGGCGGCTTGCGCTCGCCGGCACGCTCGCCGCCGTGCTGGCGGCCGGCGCCCTCGCGGTCGGCGCCGCCATCCGATCGCCACGTCGGCGTGGCTGCGCCGGCTGCGGCATCCACGATCCCGAGCGCATCGGGCCCGACGCGGTCGGGGGCGTCCGGCGAGACGGGCGCGCCGCCGGTGTCGCGGTGTCGCCCGATGCGGTGTGGATCGCCAACGGGACGGACGGCGTCCTCGTTCGCGTCGACAGGCGCGAGGCACGCGTGATCGACACCGTGCCGATCGGCGGCGATCTCAATGCCCTGGCGGCGGGGGCCGGCGCCGTGTGGGCGGTGGCCGCGGACGCTCGTGCGCTCGTGCAGGTCAACCCCGAGGTCAACGACGTCGTGCGCCGCATCCGCGTGGGCAACGGCGCGCGCGCCGTCGCGGTCGGCGCCGGCGGCGTATGGGTGGCGAGCGGGCTCGACGGCACCGTGACGCGCATCGATCCGCGCACCGGCCGGGTCGTTTACACGATGCCGGTGGGGAGCGGCCCGGCTGCGGTCTCGGTCGGCGCCGGGGGCGTGTGGGTGGCCGACGAGACGGACGGGACCGTCACGCGCCTCGATCCTCGCCTCGGGCGGCCCGTGGCGACCGTCCGGGTGGGCACCGGGTCCCGTCGCCCTGACCGCGCACCCCGATGCCGTCTGGGTGGCCAACTCGGCGGACGCCACGGTCTCGCGCATCGACCCGGGGCGCGACGTCGTGGCCGAGACGATCCCCGTCGCCGGCGCGCCGCGCTCGATCGCCGCGGTCGCGGGAGCGTGTGGGTGGGCAGCGGCGCGACGACGACGCTGGGCCACCTGCGCCCCGACGGCGCGCAGGAGCGCCTGGAGGTCGGGCATCGCCGGCGCACGTCGCGCTGGACGGCGACCGCGTGTTCCTCGTGCTCAACACCCGGCGGCGACCCTTCTCGGACGCCCGTGCCCGCCGGGCGGTCGACAGCGCGCACACCGGCCTGTCGGTGGGCGGCGCGACGTGGCGACCGACGTGCCAGCTCCTCACGCCGAACATGCCCGGGTACGCTCCGTAACCCGGCACTCGGCCCGCTCGTCGCGCACGCCTGGCTCCGCCGCGAGGAATGAGGCCCGGGCGGCGCGGGCAGCGTCGGCCAGTTATCCGACGCGCACGACGTCGATCGCGGCGTGGCGGTCGACAGCACCCGTGGTCGGCGCACGGCCGCCGGACGTCGTCCGCGGCAGCTAGATCGAGCAGTCGCTGAGCGACGGCGCTCGCGTCACGACGAGCACTCCCGCGCCGTGGTGCCTTCGCGAGCTGCGCGTGCCTTCGGCGCTCGGTGGACGTCGTCCGGGACATTGCGGACGGGAAGCACCTTCATGCGATCAGCATGTCAGCTCGTCGCATGGAGGTTCCGGCCGCGACGCCGACGGACCGAACCCCGGCCGGCCGTCGCCCGTTCTAGCCTGCGCCGGACATGCGTCGCGCCGTGTCCGCCGTCGCGGCGGCCTGCCTGCTGACCGGCCCCACGGTCCTCGCGTTCTTCGCCGGCGGCTACCACGCCGAGCCGCGCCTGATCGCGGGCATCGTGACGTGGGCGCTGATCCTGCTGCTCGCGGCGACCGGCCCGGCGCCGTGGCCGCGCGGCGGCGCGGGACGGCTC
>DATMVH010000351.1:0-3215 GCA_035563395.1 Solirubrobacteraceae bacterium | reverse complement strand
ACGAGCCGGTCGCGCACCGCCGGCGCGAGGGCTCCGCCCGCCCCGCGCCCGACCAGCGCGGCGGCCGCCTCGGCGTCGAGCCCGCCGAGCTCGAGGTCGGGCAGCCCGCGCGCCTCGAAGCGGCGGTCGTCGTCCTCGCGTGCCGCGAAGAGCATCACGATCCCCTCGGCGTCCAGGCGGCGGGCGACGAACAGCAGCGCGTCGGTCGTCGAGCGGTCGAGCCACTGCGCGTCGTCGATCAGGCACAGCACGGGGCGCTCCTCCGCGAGCTCGGCGAGCAGCGTCAGGCACGCCGCGGAGATGAGGAAACGCTCCTCGCCGCCGCGCGCGGCGAGGCCCAGCGCGCCGCGCAGCGCGTCGGCCTGCGGCCCGGGCAGGCGGTCGAGCAGGTGCAGCGCGGGCCTGGTCAGCTGGTGCAGGCCGGCGAACGGCAGCTCGGACTCCGACTCGACCCCGCGGGCGGAGACGACGTGCATGTCGTCCGCCCGCTCGCGGGTGTCCTCCAGCAGCGCGGTCTTGCCGGCGCCGGGCTCGCCGCGCAGCACGAGGCTGCCGCTGCGCGCCGCGCGCGCAGCGTCGAGCAGTGCGCCGATGAGGGCGCGCTCCGCCTCCCTCCCGTACAGCACGAGCCGATCCTACGGCCGGGCAGCTCGCCGATCTAGGCGAGATACGCGATGCGAGCGCCCGGCGGGCGCGGGCATGGTGGCCGCGCCCCTGCCCTGCCTTCTGAGGAGAACCGCATGCCGATCGATCCCGTCCACTACGCGCGGCGCTGGAAGACGCTCGCGGTGCTGTCGCTCGCCCTGCTGATCATCGGGCTCGACAACACGATCCTCAACGTCGCGCTCCCGAGCCTGCAGGAGGAGTTCGACGCGTCGTCCTCGACGCTGCAATGGATCGTCGACTCCTACCTGCTCGTCTTCGCCGGCCTCCTGCTGACGATGGGCACGCTCGGCGACCGCTTCGGCCGCAAGCTCGCGCTTCAAGCCGGCCTCGCGCTGTTCGGCGGCGCGAGCCTCGCCGTGCTGTTCGTCGACTCGGCGGACGGGTTGATCGCCGTGCGGGCCGTGATGGGCGTCGGCGGCGCGCTGATCATGCCCGCCACGCTGTCCGTCCTGACCAACGTCTTCCCGCGCGAGGAGCGCGCCAAGGCGATCGGCATCTGGGCCGGCATGGCGTCGATCGGCATCGGCCTCGGCCCGTTCTTCGGCGGGCTGCTGCTCGAGTACTTCGACTGGACGTCCGTCTTCCTCGTCAACGTCCCGGTGGCCGCGATCGCCTTGGCGGCCGGCGCGCTGCTCGTCCCGGAGAGCCGCGACCCGGAGCCCGGAGCCTTCGACGTCCCCGGCGCCGTGCTGTCCGTCGGGTCGCTCGTCTCGCTCGTCTACGCCGTCATCGAGGCCCCGGAGCGGGGCTGGACCGATCCGCGGATCCTCGCCTGCTTCGGCGTCGCCGCGCTGCTCGCCGTCTGCTTCGTGCGCTGGGAGCTCCACACGAAGGAGCCGATGCTGAACCTGAGCTTCTTCCGCAACCCGCGCTTCAGCATCGCGTCGGCGGGGATCAGCATCGCCTTCTTCTCCCTGTTCGGCGCGATCTTCGCCCTCACGCAGTTCCTGCAGGACGCCCACGGCTACTCGGCGCTCGAGGCGGGGGCGGCGATGACGCCGATGGCCGCCGGCCTCGTCGCCGGCTCCGTGTCCAGCATCAAGCTGAGCGCCCGGCTCGGGACCGCGAAGGTGGTCACCGCGGGCCTGCTCGGCCTCGCGGCGTGCCTCGCGGCGAGCGTCTTCTGGTCGGCCGACATGCCGTACCTGCCGCTCGGGCTGTGGTTCTTCGGCGTCGCCGTGGCGCTCGGCTGGGTCACCGGGCCCGCCACGGACTCGGTGATGGGTGCCGTGCCGGAGGAGAAGTCCGGCGTGGCGTCGGCGATGAACGACGTCACCCGCCAGGTGGCCGGCGCGCTCGGCACCGCGGTGATCGGCTCGATGATCACGTCGCTCTACGCCGCACGCGTCGGCGACTCGGTCGCCGGGCTCCCCGAGGAGGCGCGCGTGGCCGCCGAGGACTCGATCGGCCACGCCAACGCGATCGCCGCCCAGCTCCCGGGGGAGGAGGGCACGCGGATCGCCGACGCCGCGGCCGACGCCTTCACGGAGGCCATGGGCCTCGGCTTCGCGGTGGCTGCCGCCGCCGCGCTCCTCGCCGCCGTCGCGGTGAAGCTGTGGCTGCCGGCGCGTCACCGGGAGCCCGCCACGACGCGACTTCCCGTCGCGGCGCTGCAGGAGCAGCCCGCGTAGCGGTCGACCCGGCACGGCGAAAGGCCCGCCGGATGGCGGGCCTTTCGCGTCGCTGCCGGTTTGTGCAGACCGCGTTACGCGGTCGCCGGCGCGTGGTGCAGGCGCTCGCGCAGCTTCTCGCCCTCGATGTCGACGTCCGGCACGATGCGGCCCAGCCGGTTGGGCAGCCGCCAGGCGCTGCGCCCGAGCAGCGCCATGACGGCGGGCACGAGCGTCATGCGGACGATGAACGCGTCGGCCAGCACGCCGAAGGCGAGCGAGAGGCCGATCGACTTGATCATCGGGTCCGGGTCGAGGATGAACGCCCCGAACACGGCGATCATGATCACCGCCGCGGCCGTCACCACGCGGCCGCTCTGCCCGTAGCCGGTGACGATCGACTCGCGCGCGTCGCCCGTCTTGACGAACTGCTCGCGCATCCGGCTCACGAGGAACACCTCGTAGTCCATCGCGAGCCCGAACAGGATGCCGATCAGCAGCACGGGCAGGAACGACAGGATCGGGCCGGTCTGCGCGACGTCGAACAGGCCGGCGAGGTTGCCGTCCTGGAAGACCCAGACGACGAGGCCTATCGAGGCCGCGATGCTGAGGAGGAAGCCCGCGGCCGCCTTGATCGGGATCAGCACGGAGCGGAACACGATCGTCAGGAGCATCAGCGCCAGCCCGACGACCACCGCGATGTACTTGGGCAGCGCGGCGCTCAGGCGGTCGGCCGTGTCGATGTTCACCGCCGTCTGCCCGGTGACGTACGCGTGGATCCCGCTGCGGCTCTCCACCTCGTCCGCCTTGTCGCGGATGAGGGAGACGAGGTCCCGTGCGCAGCACGGGCCACTTCGACGGCGTGGCCGCGGGCCGCCACGTCGCGGTGCTCGCCGCGTGGGCGCTGGGCGGGCTGGCGCTGCTGTGCGCCACCGGGCT
>DATMVH010000350.1:0-7952 GCA_035563395.1 Solirubrobacteraceae bacterium | reverse complement strand
CGAACCTAGCCATGGGCGCCCGCGCGGCCGGGAGCGCGGTGGCGCCGCGCGGCCCACAGGCGGCGACGACGCGCGCCCGGGCGCGCTGAGGCGCCGTGCTGCGCCACGCGGGGGCCATCGTCCGGCGGACGCTGAAGGCGTTCTACGACGCCCAGATGACCCACCACGCCGCGGCGCTGACGTACTACGCGCTCATGTCGCTCTTCCCGGCGTGCCTGCTGGCGCTGTCGATCCTCGGGCTCGTGGGCGAGTTCCCGCGGACCTACGACGCGATCGTCGGCTACCTCCGCGAGGTGGCGCCCTCGTCGGCGGTCGTCCCGCTGGACACGTCGCTGCGTCACGCGCTGCAGAGCAAGGGCACCGCCGCGACGACGCTGGCGATCAGCGTCGTGACCGCGCTGTACGGCACGACCGGCGTCCTCGAAGCCGCCCGGCGGGCGCTCAACGTCGTCTTCGAGGTTCCCTCCGGGCGCAGCTTCCTCCGGCGCAAGGCCGTCGACGTCGCCTCAACCGTGCTGCTCATGGCGGCGATCCTGCTGACGCTCGTCCTCGTCTTCGTCGGCGGGTCCTTCGCCGAGGACATGTTCGGCCGCATCGGGCTCGGGGACACCGCCGTGGAGATCTGGACCATGACCCGCTGGCCGGGCGCGGTCCTCGTGGCGATGCTCGTCTTCGCCTGCATCTACTACGTCACCCCGGACGTGCAGCACCGCTCGTTCCGGTGGATCACCCCGGGCGCCGTCGTCGGCGTGCTCGTGTGGCTCGCGGCCTCGATCGGCTTCACGACGTACGTCTCCAGCTTTCCGGACGTCGGCGCGCTCTACGGCGCGTTCACCGGGGCGATCCTGCTGATCGCATGGCTGTGGCTGACGAACGTCGCGCTCCTCTTCGGCGCCGTATTGAACGCGGAGATCGAGCGGCAGAAGGAGCTCAGCGAAGGCGTGCCGCGGCGTGACACGCTCAACCGGCCGCCGCGGCGCGGGTAACGCGAGTCCGCGCGCCGGCGCGTCGCGATCCGCACCGGCGGCCGCCCCTCAGCGCTTCGCGATCCGCAGCCGGCGGCCGAGCCGCCACCACCGGCTGCCCGTCACCGCGGCCAGCTCGCGCCGCGTCCGCTCGAGCTCGCGCCGAGCGCGCTCGAGCGTGCGCTCCTCCCCGTCCCCGTCCCGCCGCTCGAGCGCGCGCATGAGCGCGTGGATCTCGGCCTGCGCCCACGTCAGCCGCACCTCGAGCCGCTCGACGCGGGCTTCCGGCGACGTCCCGCGCCAGCTCTCCGCGTGGTGATGCACCGCATAGATCGCCGGGAAGTCCTGCGGCCGCCGCGGCGGCTCGATCGTCAGCGGGGACAGGAACGTGTCCCGCGGGAAGATCGTGATCTCGTCGCGGAACTCGTCGACGATCCGCGTCAGGAAGCCGGGGCCGGTCTGCTGGCTCGCCGTCCGCTCGCGCGCGAGGCTCGGCCCCACCTCGGCGACCGCGCGCTCGAGCAGCGGGTGGTGCGGCACCGCGCCGATCACCTGCGTGCCGATGCGCCGCTCCTTGGCGGTCTCGCGGCAGACGAAGGCGCGCACGCCGCCGAGCAGCGGGTCGAGCGGCCGCAGCGCCTCCATGTCGAGGTCGACGATCACGCCGCCGACCTGCCGCAGCAGCTCGTAGCGGACCATGTCGTAGCGCGCCTTGAAGTTCTTCGCGCGCTCGAGCTCGGCCCGGCACGCGAGCGGCGGCAGGTCGCCGTCGCGCCACAGCCGCACCTCCCAGGCCGGGTGGTGACGCGCCCAGGTCTCCCCGTAGCGCTCGAACTCGTCCGGAACCGGATCGGGCCCGAGCCACAGGCGGTGGATCACCTTCGGGATGAGCTGGCCGTCGGTGGCGGCGGACACCGGCTCACGATAGCCCGGCGGCAGGAACGCCCGGGCCCGCGGCGTAGAAGAATGTGACCGGCCCGCGCGCAACGGGTGCGCGCCGACTTCGGGGGAGGACCCGTGACCACCCGCACCATCGCGATCGCCGCGTTCATCATCGCCGTCATCGTGCTGATCCTGCTGCTCGCCTGACCGGCTGGAGGCTCGTCCCGGCGGGTGCGCGGCGGCCGAGCGCGGGCGCCGCGCGCCCGGCGGAACGGGAGTGCCCGCATGCCCGCGGCGCGTCAGGCGAGCGTCGCGTAGAGCGCGCGGATGCGCTCGAAGACGTCGTTCGCCACGGCCTGCTGCTGGTCGCGCGTGGGCTCCTCCGTGCGCTCCCACCGGACCGCGTCGCCGTAGCGCACCGTCACCTTCGGGAAGTGCCCGCGGCGCCAGTTGCGCACGTGCGAGGAGCCGTGGATGGCGACGGGCACGACCGGAGCGCCCGACTCGAGCGCCAGCCGCCCGATCCCGCGGCGCGGCTGCTGGGACAGCTCCCCGGTCCGCGAGCGCCCGCCCTCGCAGTACATGACGATCGCGCCGCCGCGCTCCAGGATGCTGCGGGCGGTCACGAACGCCTCCCCGTCCTGGTAGCCGCGGCGCACCGGGAACACCCCGCCGTGGGTGTAGATCCACTGCATGGGCGGCACGAAGAGCTGCGACTTCGCCATGAACCGGACGCGCCGGCGGATGAACGCGCCGACGAAGAAGTGGTCCATGAAGGAGAAGTGGTTCGGGGCGAGGATCACCGGCCCCTCGGTCAGGACCTTCTCGGCGCCGCGGCTGCGGCAGCGGAAGAACGTCCAGGCCAGCAGCGAGGTGGCCGTCCGCACCGCCTCGTACACGGGGTCCGGGTCGCGCGTCCGCGCCCGCTCGTGGAAGCGGTCGAAGTACGACGCCGGGCGCGGGTCCTTGTAGACCTGCGCGCGGATGGGCGCGAGATCGGGCGGCGTGGCGGCCATGCGCGAGAAAGGTAGTGACTATCGTGCCGCCGACCTGCGTCAGCATCCCATCGAGGAGAGAGCGTGGCCACCGTCGAGGCGCACATCACGGGCACCGTGTGGAGGATCGAGGTCGAGGTGGGCGACAGCGTCGAGGAGGGCGACACGGTGGTGATCCTCGAGTCGATGAAGATGGAGATGCCGGTGGAGGCCGAGGACGACGGCGTCGTGCGTGAGATCCGCTGCGAGGAGGGGCAGACGGTCTCCGAGGGCGACACGCTCGTCGTGCTCGAGTGACCATGGATCTCGCCGGCGGCAAGCTGCGGCGCGACGAGCCGGCCCCGCACGTCGTCCGGCTGACGATCGACAACCCGGCGAAGCGCAACGCGCTGGACCACGACATCCTCGACGCCCTGGCCGAGGTGCTGCCCGGGCTCGAGGCGCGCTGCCTGATCCTCGCCGGCGCGGGCCGCGTGTTCTCCGCCGGCTACGACATCGGCGCGCTGCCGCAGGAGCGCTTCGCCGAGGAGGCGGCCGCGCTGATCGCCCACCCGTTCCACGCGGCCGTGGCGGCGCTCGACGCCGTGCCGTATCCCGTCGTCGCCGCGCTCGGCGGCCACGCGATCGGCGGCGGGCTCGAGCTCGCCCTCTCGTGCGACCTGCGGATCTGCAGCGCCGAGGCGCGGCTCGGCATGCCGCCCGCGCGGCTCGGGCTCGTCTACTCCCACACGGGGCTGCGGAAGTTCATCGACGCCATCGGCGCGGCACGCACGCGCGAGCTGTTCTTCACCGCGCGCAACGTGACGGCCGAGGAGGCGCTCGCGTGGGGACTCGTCGGCGAGGTCGTGGCGCCGCGCGCCGTCGCCGCCCGCGCCGTCGAGCTCGCGGCGGAGATCGCCGCGAACGCGCCGCTCTCCCTGCGCGGCAACAAGCGCGTGATCGGCGCGCTGCTCGAGGCCGAGGCGCGGCTCGACGCCGCCACGGAGGCCGAGCTCGTCGCGCTGCGCGAGGCGTGCTTCCGGAGCGAGGACTTCCTCGAGGGCGTGCGCGCCTTCGGCGAGAAGCGGCCGCCGCGCTGGCGCGGCCGCTGAGGCGCCTGCGAGGATGTGACGGGTGCGCCGCCTCGCCGGAGCGCTGATCGCCGCCACCCTCGTCCTCCCGCCGGGCGCGGAGGCGATGCCGAGCGAGCCCGCGCCGCAACCCGTCATCCAGTGGCGTGCCTCGACGGCCGTCGGCTCGCCGACGCACGGCCGGCTCGTCGACGGCGTCCAGCTGCCCGGCGAGGGACGCGACTTCTTCACGTGGGATCCCGTCAACCGGATGTCGCCGAACCGCGAATGGCGGCGGTGGGGAACGGCGCGCCTGATCGCGACGGTGCTCGACGTGCTCGACACGTACCGGACGGAGCATCCGTGGGCGCCGCGCGTCGGCATCGGCGACCTCTCGCGCCCGCACGGCGGGCCGTTCGGGGCCGAGTACGGCGGCCTGGGCCACATGTCGCACCAGAACGGGCTCGACGTCGACGTCTACTACCCGCGCCTCGACGGCCGGGAGGAGGAGGCGCGGTCGCCGCGGCAGGTCGACGAGTCGCTCTCCCAGGATCTCGTCGACCTCTTCGTCCGCGCCGGTGCCCGGTACGTCTTCGTCGGCCCGAGCCTGGCGCTGCGCGGGCCCCGGCGGATCGTGCAGAAGCTCGTCCACCACGACGACCACCTGCACGTGCGGCTGGGCTGACGCAGGCCGCGCGCGGCCGAGGCGACCCGCGCGGGTCCGCCGTCAGCGCGCGCCGCGCTTGTGGGCGTACATCTCCTCGTCGGCCGCGCGCAGCGCGGCGAGCGGATCGTCGGCGACGATCCGCGCGGCGCCGATCGAGGCCGACGGGCGAACGTCGGGCGCGCTGTGCAGCCGCGCCGCCGCGAGGTCGGCGGCCAGCTGCGCGCCGACGCGTCGTGCGTCGGCCACGTCCGCGTCGTCGAGCAGGACGGCGAACTCGTCCCCGCCCAGGCGCGCCGCGCTGTCCGACGCGCGCAGGCGATGCCGCAGCACGTCGGCGACGGCCCGCAGCAGCTCGTCGCCGACCGCGTGCCCGCAGCGGTCGTTCACCGCCTTGAGCCCGTCCACGTCGAGCACGACGACCGACGCCCGGCGGCCGTAGCGCGCGACCGCCGCGGCCTGCCGCTGCAGCTCCTCCTCGAAGCGGCGCCGGTTGAGGAGCCCCGTCATGCCGTCGTGGTCGGCAAGCGCCTGCAGCTCCTCGACCTCCGCGCGGCGATCCCAGGCGTGCGCGACGTCCTCGACGAGCGCCGTCAGCGCGGCGGCGACGTGTGGATCGTCCTCGATCGGGACCGGCGAGAAGAACTCGAACACGCCGGCGGGCTTGCCGTCGCGTAGCGCCGGCACCGCGGTGGCGGAGAGCGCGCCGGCCTCGCGGGCGTCTGCCGACCACGCCGCGTGCTCGGCGTCACGGAGGTCCGCGATCACCTGCCAGCGGCCGCGCTCGAAGGCCTCGCCGACGAGGCCGCGGCCGGGCGGGATCGCGACGCCGCGCATCCTCGCCGCGAGCGCCGCGACCTCCGGCGTGCCGTCGTCGCCCACCCAGCACGCGATGCACCGGAGGCGGTCGTCGGCGCCGGGCTCCCAGTAGGCCGCCATCCGGCAGGCCAGCAACGGCGCGACTTCGCGGACGAGCCGGACGGGGAGGTCGTCCGTCGCGTGGGCGATGAGCTCCGCGGCACGCGCCCGCGCCTCGTGCAGCCGGCGCGCCTGCTCCGCCGCCGAGGTGTCCTGCGCGAGGACGAGGCCGCCGACGATCCGGCCGTCACGGTCGTACGTCGGTGCGAAATCGCACTGCCACGCGCGCAGCTCGCTCCGCAGCCGCACGCGAGAGCGCCGGCCGCGGAGCGCCTCGCGGTACGCCCCCACCAGGACGTCGCCGTTGGGCTGGCCGGCGAGCAGGTCCTCGGCCGAGCGCCCGACGATCTCGTCGTCCGCCCACCCGGCCGCCTGGAGCGCACGCCCGTACACGCCGATGAAGCGCAGGGCCGTGTCGTACGCGAGCACGGCGAAGCCGGTGGGCAGGGCGCCGAGCAGGTTCTCGGCCACGAGGTGAGGCTCGATCCCTGCCCGCGGCGCCTCCGTGCGCTCGTCACGATCCGCTTCGCCCAACATTCGAGTCTGCGCAGCCTAAACAGACCGCCGGAGCGATGCACCGAATCCGGGCACGGGCGTGGAGGCCGGCGTCACGAATCGACCGCTGCGTGGGGGATCGCCGACGCGAGCCGGCTCAGCGCGCGTGGGAGCAGAGGCAGACGAGGCGGTCGCCGGGCTCCAGCCGGCGCGCGCGGGCGTCGTCGAAGCGCAGGACCTCGTCGCCCCGCACCACGGCGATGACCGGCGCCGACGCCGGCAGCGCGTCGAGCGGCCCGACCTCCTCGGGCCTCACGTCGCGCTCGATCACGTCGAGCCCCTCGCCCACGTTGAGCAGGTCCTCCAGCACGCGGACGATGCGCGGGCTGCGCACGGCCTGGCCCAGCAGCCGCCCGGCCGCGCCCGAGGAGACGACGACCGAGTCGGCGCCGCCCTGCTCGAGCAGGTGCACGTTCTCCGAGTCGCGCACCGCCGCCACGACCGTGGCCTCGCGGTTCAGCTCGCGCGCGGTGAGCGTCATCAGCACCGCGTCGGCGTCGCCGCCCGGCGCGACTACGACGGCCGCGGCGCTCGCCACCCCGGCGGACTGCAGCACCGCCGAGGCGCTGGCGTCCCCCACGATGCCCGCCAGCCCGCGCCGGCGGGCGGCCTCGACGGCCATGGGATTCCGGTCGATCACCACGATGCGCTCCGCGGACACGCCGTGGGCCAGCAGCGTGTCCGTCGCGGCGACGCCCTTCGAGCCGAACCCGCAGATGATCGTGTGCCCGCTCAGCGTCCGCCTCCAGATCCGCTCCCGGTACACCGCGCGCGCCCGGCCGGCGAGCACCTCGAGCGTCGTGCCGACCAGGATGATGAGGAAGAGCACGCGCGCGGGCGTCACGACGAGCGTGGACACGAGCCGGGCGCGATCGGATACCGGCGTGATGTCGCCGTAGCCCGTGGTCGTCACGCTGACCGTCGAGTAGTAGAAGGCGTCGAGGAGCGTGACCGGCGAGTCGTCGACGTCGCGGTAGCCGTCGCGGTCCAGGAACGCGATCAGGGCCACGAGCACGATGAGGCCGACCGCGACGGCGACGCGGCGCATGAGGCTGCGCAGCGGGTCGGGGTGCGGCTCGGGGAGGCGGACGTCGGCGGCCGGAACGGGCACGGCCGCCGAATGGTGACCGCTACGCCGTCCGGACGGGTGCGTACGGTGGTCGCCGACACCGCAGCAGCCGTCCCCTCGCGAAGGAGCCGAATGCTGGATCTGCAGGACCGGCTGGACGAGCTCGTGCAGCTCGGCACGTATCGCCGCATGCGCATGGTGAGCGGCCCGCAGGGCCCGCGCGTGCTGCTCGACGGCCGCCCGGTGCTGTCGCTGTGCTCGGACAACTGCCTCGGGCTCGCCGACCACCCGCGCGTCCGGGAGGCCGCCGCGGAGGCGGCGCTCCGCTGGAGCGCGGGCGCCGGGAGCGCGCGGTCGGCGTCCGGCACGATGACGCTCCACCGCCGGCTCGAGGAGCGCCTCGCCGCCCTCGCCGGCACGCACGCCGCGCTCCTGTTCGGCTCGGCCTACCTCGCCGCGGTGGGCGTCATCCCCGTCCTGGCGCGCCCGGGCGAGATCGTCTTCGCCGACGAGCAGAACGACGCCGGGCTCGCCGACGGCTGCCGGCTGTCGGGCGCGGACGTCGTCGCCTACCGCCACGCCGACCCGGACCACCTCGCGTGGGAGCTGCGCAACGCCGACGGCCGCGGCGCCCTGATCGTCACGAGCGCCGTCTTCGCCGTCGACGGCGACGTCGCGCCGCTCGCGGAGCTCGTCGACCTCGCGGCCCGCCACGACGTGCGCATCATGGTCGACGAGTCGCACGCCCTCGGCGCGCTCGGACCGGGCGGCCGCGGCGCCGTGGCGGACGCCGGGCTCGAGGGCGAGGTCGACGTGGTGTGCGGCACGCTCGGCGCCGCGCTGGGAGCCTGCGGC
>DATMVH010000349.1:0-5600 GCA_035563395.1 Solirubrobacteraceae bacterium | reverse complement strand
CTCCGCCAGGGCGGCCCACGCGCGGCGGCGCGCGGCGGGAGCCGCACGGTCGAGCGCGCCGAGGTAGAGGGCGAGCTCCGGGCCGAGCCTGACGGCGAGGCCCGAGTCGCGGAGGATCGAGTGCAGAGCGGGTTCCATACGCCGTCAACTACGCCCGCCGCGCAGCGCCGTTTCGTGTGCGGGCCGTCACCCGAGGCGCCCACGAGAAGGTTGCCCGCCGGGGCGACGGGGTAGGCGGACGCACAGCTTCCATCGGGTCGTCCGGGCAGGGGAAGGGGAGAAACCGCGATGCCGCTGATTGCCGCTGAGGGTCTGCGCCTGGACATGGACGCGGGGGACTACGGCGTGCTCGCCGTGTACTTCATCGTGGTCCTCGGCATCGGCTTCGCCGCCCGGCGCTCCGTGGCGAGCAGCCTCGACTTCTTCCTGTCGGGCCGCTCGCTGCCGGCGTGGGTGACCGGGCTCGCCTTCATCTCGGCCAACCTCGGCGCCATCGAGCTGCTGGGCATGGCGGCCAACGGCGCCCAGTACGGGCTGCCGACGCTGCACTACTACTGGATCGGCGCGATCCCCGCGATGGTCTTCCTGGGGCTCGTGATGATGCCCTTCTACTACGGCTCGAAGGTGCGCAGCGTGCCGGAGTACCTGCGCCTGCGCTTCAACAAGCCGACGCACCTCTTCAACGCGCTGACCTTCGCCTTCGCGTCCGTCCTGATCGCCGGCGTGAACCTGTTCGCGCTCGCGCTGATCATGCAGGCGCTGCTCGGCTGGTCGCTGGCCGTCTCGATCGTCGTCGCGGCCTTCATCGTGCTCGCCTACACGACGCTCGGCGGGCTCACGGCCGCGGTCTACAACGAGGTCCTCCAGTTCTGGGTGATCGTGCTGTTCCTCGTGCCGCTCACCGTCGTCGGGCTGGTGAAGGTCGGCGGGTGGGACGGCCTCACGCAGCAGGTGCGCGACTCCGACCTCGGCAACGCCGCGCTCAACGCGTGGGAGGGAACCTCCGTGGGCAGCTCCACGAGCGCCTTCGGCAACTGGATCGCGATCGCCTTCGGCCTCGGGTTCGTCCTCTCGTTCGGCTACTGGACGACGAACTTCGCCGAGGTGCAGCGCGCGCTGTCGGCCAAGAACATGAACGCCGCGCGCCTCACGCCGATCATCGGCGCCTACCCGAAGATGCTGATCCCCTTCGTGATCATCGTGCCCGGGCTGATCGCGTCGCAGATCATCCCCGGTCTCGGCGGCGAGGGCGACCTCCAGTACAACAACGCGGTCCCGCTGATGGTCAACGACCTGCTGCCGAACGGGGTGCTCGGCATCGCGCTCACCGGGCTGCTCGCCGCGTTCATGGCCGGCATGGCGGCGAACGTGAGCTCGTTCAACACGGTCGTCACCTACGACATCATCGAGCCGTACGTCAAGCGCGGGATGAGCGACGAGTGGTACCTGCGGATGGGGCGCATCGTCACCGTCGCGGGCGTGCTGGTGGCCATCGGGACGGCGTTCATCGCCTCCGGCTACCAGAACATCATGGACTACATCCAGCTGCTGTTCTCGTTCTTCAACGCGCCGCTGTTCGCCACGTTCATCATCGCCCTGTTCTGGGCGCGGGCGACGCCGTGGGCGGGGCTCGCCGGTCTCGTCGCCGGCACCCTGGGCGCCGCCGCGGCCCACTATGGGCACGAGTGGGAGATCGTCAACCTCGGCACGGCGCAGGCCGCCGCCTTCTGGGGCGCGGGGGTCGCCTTCGTGGCCGACGCGGTGGTCACCGTCGCGGTCTCGCTCGTGACCCGGCCGAAGCCCCGCGAGCAGCTGCGCGGGCTCGTCTGGTCGGAGACGCCCGAAGAGCTCAGGCGGCCGCGCCGCGAGCGCGGCGACCATGGCTGGTACCGCTCGCCGGCCGTGCTGGGCAGCGGCGTCCTGGCCACCACGCTGGCCCTCAATTTCGCGTTCGGCTAGAGAAGGGGAGCACGCAGACCATGGCATCCGCCGACACCAAGACGGCCGCCCGCGAGGATCCGGACGTCCGCGACGAGCTGATCCGGGCGGCGGAGGACGCCGAGGCCGAGCACGGCGGCATCCGCAACCTGTTCGACCTGCGGACGATCATCGGCGGCCTCTTCATCGTGTACGGGGCCTACCTCACGATCCGCGGCATCCTGGACTCGCAGGCCGCGATCGATCAGGCGGCCGGCGTGCGGATCAACCTCTGGACGGGCCTCGCGGCGCTCGCGATCGGCGGGGCGTTCCTGGCGTGGGCGCTGCTGCGCCCGCTGACGCTCGACGAGATCGTCGAGGGCCAGGCGGCGAGCCTCGACGAGGAGCAGGCCCACGACGCCCTGCGCGAGGAGCGGGAGAAGGCCGCGCGGCGGCCGCGCCATTGAGGCGCCCGCGTCGCATGCTCATCGACAAGGAGACCGGAATGGGGTTCGGGAGGATCCGGCGATGACCGCCGGAGTGGCGCGGCCGGGCGAGCGGCCCGACCCGTCGATGCTGATCGACGTCGACGCGCTGCTGGCGGACTACGCCCGCGTGACGCCGGATCCGGGCGATCCGGCGCAGCGGGTGTCGTTCGGCACGTCGGGCCACCGCGGCACCGCGACCGCGGGCACGTTCAACGAGGCGCACGTGCTCGCGATCAGCGAGGCGATCTGCCGCTACCGCGAGGCGCAGGGCATCGCCGGCCCCCTCTTCCTCGGCCGCGACACCCACGCGCTGTCGGAGCCGGCCGCGCGCAACGCGGTGGAGGTGCTCGCCGCCCACGGCGTCGAGGTCCGCGTCGACGCCGCCGGCGGCCCGACGCCCACGCCCGCGGTCTCGCACGCGATCCTCACCCACAATCGCGGCGACGGGCCGCGCGCCGACGGCATCGTGATCACGCCGTCGCACAACCCGCCCGAGGACGGCGGCTTCAAGTACAACCCGCCGACGGGCGGCCCGGCGGACACGAACGTCACCCGCTGGATCCAGGACGAGGCGAACCGCCTCCTCGAGGGCGGCCTCGCCGACGTGCGGCGCCTGCCGTACGACGAGGCCGCGGCGAGCCCCACGGTCGAGGGCCACGACTACGTCGGCGCGTACGTCGGCGACCTCGGGTCGGTGATCGACATGGACGCCATCCGCGGCGCGGGCGTGAGCCTCGGCGTCGACCCCCTCGGCGGCGCCAGCGCGCCGTACTGGCCGGCGATCGCCGAGCGCCACGGGCTCGACATCACCGTGGTCAACGACGCCCTCGACCCGACCTTCCGCTTCGTGCCGCTCGACCACGACGGCAAGATCCGCATGGACTGCTCGTCGCCGTACGCGATGGCGGGCCTGATCGATCTCCGCGACCGGTTCGACGTCGCCGTGGCCTGCGACCCGGACGCCGACCGCCACGGCATCGTGACGCGCGGCTCGGGCCTGATGAACCCGAACCACTACCTCGCCGTGGCCATCCGCTACCTGTTCGGCGGCGCGCGCGACTGGCCCGCCGGAACCGGCGTCGGCAAGACGCTCGTCTCCAGCAGCCTGATCGACCTCGTCTGCGACGACCTGGGCCGCCGGATGGTCGAGGTCCCGGTCGGCTTCAAGTGGTTCGTCGACGGGCTGCTCGACGGCTCGCTCGGCTTCGGCGGCGAGGAGAGCGCCGGCGCCTCGTTCCTGCGCCGCGACGGCGCGCCGTGGTCGACGGACAAGGACGGCATCCTGCTCGCGCTGCTCGCGGCGGAGATCACGGCGACCGGGCGCGATCCCGGCGCCTGGTACGCGGAGCTGACGGAGCGCTTCGGCACGCCGGTCTACCGCCGGATCGACGCGCCCGCGTCGCCCGAGCGCAAGGCGGTGCTGGCGAAGCTCTCGAGCGACGACGTCACCGCCTCGGAGCTGGCCGGCGAGCCGATCCGCGCGGTGCTGACCGAGGCGCCGGGCAACGGCGCGGCGATCGGCGGCGTGAAGGTGGTCGCCGAGCACGGCTGGTTCGCCGCGCGGCCGTCCGGCACGGAGAACATCTACAAGCTGTACGCGGAGAGCCTCCGGGGCGAGGAGCACCTCGAGCGCATCCTCGCCGAGGCCCAGGAGGTCGTGGACGCCGCGCTCGCGGCGGGGGAACGGCCGTGATGCGCGGCCGACCGGCTCGACACGACGGCACGTTCACCACCGACCACGCGGAGCAAGGTTGATGCAGAGCAATGGGAACGACGTGTTCACCATCGTGCTCGCCGGCGGCGAGGGCAAGCGCCTCGCGCCGCTGACGGCCGACCGCGCGAAGCCCGCCGTGCCGTTCGGCGGCCACTACCGGCTGATCGACTTCGCGCTCTCCAACCTCGTCAACGCCGGCTACCTGCAGATCGTGGTGCTGACGCAGTACAAGAGCCACAGCCTCGACCGCCACGTCTCGACCACCTGGCGCCTGTCGCCGCTGCTCGGCAACTACGTCACGCCCGTCCCGGCCCAGATGCGCCGCGGCCCGCGCTGGTTCGTGGGGTCGGCGGACGCCATCTACCAGAACTTCAACCTCATCAACGACGAGCGCCCGAAGCACGTCATCGTCTTCGGCGCCGACCACATCTACCGCATGGACCCGCGCCAGATGGTCGAGCAGCACCGCGCCAGCGGCGCGGCGGTGACGGTCGCGGCGATCCGCGCGCCCCTCTCCCAGGCCGACCAGTTCGGCGTCATCGAGACGGCGGAGGACGGGCGCACGATCAGCGCCTTCCGGGAGAAGCCGAAGGACGCGAAGCCGCTCGCCGACGCGCCCGACCAGGTGTACGCCTCCATGGGCAACTACGTCTTCACCACGGAGGCGCTCGTCGAGGCGGTGACGGCCGACGCGGCGGACGAGGAGTCCAAGCATGACATCGGCGGCAACATCATCCCCATGCTCGTCGCCCGCGGCGAGGCGAACGTGTACGACTTCGCGGGCAACGACGTCCCGGGGGCGACGGACCGCGACCGCAGCTACTGGCGCGACGTCGGCACGCTCGACGCGTACTACGAGGCCCACATGGACCTCACCTCGGTCGACCCGATCTTCAACCTGTACAACCACGAGTGGCCGATCCACACGTGGCCGGACCCGCTGCCGCCCGCGAAGTTCGTCTTCGACGACGAGGGCCGCCGCGGCCACGCGGTCGACTCGATGATCTGCGCCGGCGTCGTGATCTCCGGCGCCGTGGCCCGCCGCTCGATCCTCTCGCCGGGAGCGCACCTGCACTCGTGGTCGCAGGTGGAGGACTCCATCCTGATGCAGGGCGTCGACGTCGGCCGCCGCGCGGTGGTGAAGCGCGCCATCCTCGACAAGAACGTGTCCGTCGCGCCGGGCGCGCAGATCGGCGTCGATCCCGAGGCTGACCGCGAGCGGTTCACCGTGTCGGCGGGCGGCGTGGTCGTGATCCCCAAGGGCGCACGGGTGGAGGCCTGACATGCGCGTCGCGCTGCTCACGCGGGAGTTCCCGCCGGACGTCTACGGCGGCGCCGGCGTGCACGTGGAGTACCTGGCCCGCGAGCTCGCGGCGTTCGAGGACGTCGTCGTCCACAAGTGGGGCGAGAGCGCCGAGCCCGGCGAGGGCGCGCCGGCGCCGCGCGTCGTCGGCCACCGCGCGTGGGACGCGCTCGCGGGG
>DATMVH010000348.1:0-5929 GCA_035563395.1 Solirubrobacteraceae bacterium | reverse complement strand
GGCGGACGAGGGCCCGATCGGCGGCGACCCCCGCGGCGGCGAGCGCGCCGGCGTAGCCCTCGTGCCGGCGCTCGCTCGCGGTGAAGCCGAGCGGGCTCGCGGCGAGGTCGCCGACGAAGCCGATCCGGGCGTGCCCGCGCCCGAGGAGGTGCTCCGTGGCGAGCCGCCCGCCCGCGACGTCGTCGATCGTCACGCGCGCCAGGGCCGTGTGCGCGACGTCGATGAGCACAACCGGCAGGCGCTCGCGGGCGAACGCGGCGACCTCCTCGTCGGACACGGGGATCGACGCCACGACAAGGCCGTCGACGCGGTCGCGGCGCGCGAACTTCGAGAACGCGTCCGCCCGCTGCCGGGGCGACGCGACGTTGAAGATCATCACGTCGTAGCCGGCGCCGCCCGCGGCGTCCGTGATGCCCTCGAGTCGCGCGAGCGTGCCGGCGTGCGAGAAGAACGGGGCGATGACCCCGACGCTGCCCGTGCGGCCGATGGACAGGCCACGGGCCAGCGAGCTCGGGCGGAAGCCGAGCTCCTCGATCGCCCGGTGCACCTGCGCGGCCTTCGGCGGCGCGACGCGCGCCGTGTTGTTCAGCACGCGCGAGACCGTGGCGGGGCTGACGCCGGCGCGGCGCGCGACGTCCTTGATCCTCGGGGCTCCCCGCTGCGTTGCTCCCTCGGGCACGAGGGTGAGCCTAGCTTGAAACCGGTTTCAACACGAGTGCTATGTTCCCCGGCGCTTCACACATCCGCGGCGCCCGATGCGCCGCGACGAGGAGGGTCGATGAGACGGACGAAGTATGCGCTGGTGCTGGCCGGGATCGCCGCCGCGCTGATCGCCGGCTGCGGCGGCGACGACGAAGGCGGCGCCGGCACGTCGGGCGATCAGCAGACGCCGGCGGCGAGCAAGGCAATCTCGCCCGATGCGGCGAACGGGGCCACGGGCACGGTGAACCTCTGCCTCCCCAAGGACGTCAGCGGCGCCTTCACGAAGACCGTCGCCGCCTTCAACAAGACCTCCGAGGTGCAGGCCACGCTGCAGGAGCTGCCCGAGTCGGCCGACGAGCAGCGCAACCAGCTCATCCAGCGCTCCCAGGCGCGGTCGCCCGAGTGCGACGTCATGGGCATCGACGTCATCTGGACCGCCGAGTTCGCGAGCCAGGGCTGGATCCAGGACCTCTCGCAGGTCGTGGCGGACCGCCGGGACGAGTTCATTCCCTCGACCATCGAGACGGCGAACTACGACGGCAAGTACTGGGCGCTGCCGCACAACTCCAACGCCGCGCTCCTCTACTACCGGACCGACCAGGTCGACCAGGCCCCTGCCACGTGGGAGGAGGTCTACGAGCAGGCCGCTGCGAACGACGGCATCGTCTACCAGGGGGCGGCCTATGAGGGCCTCACCTGCGACTTCCTCGAGCTCCTCTACTCGGCCGGCGGCGAGGTGCTGAACGCGGACGGGACCGCGCCGGCCGTCGACTCGCCCGAAACGCGCCAGGTGCTCGACTTCATGGTGAACGGCATCAAGGAAGGCGCCGCGCCGCGCGCGGTGACGACCTACATGGAGGAGCCGTCCCGGCAGGAGTTCGAGGCCGGCCGGGCGACCTTCATGCGGAACTGGCCGTACGCGTACGCGCTCGGCAACCAGTCGAAGATCAAGGGCAAGTTCGACATCACCACGCTGCCCGGCTACGGCGGGAACCCCGGAGCCGGCGTGCTCGGCGGCACGAACCTCGCCATCTCCACCTACTCCGAGAACCCGGGTGCGGCGCTCGCCGTCGTGAACTTCTTCACCGGCAAGGAGGGCCAGCGCCTCATCGGCGAGGGCGCGACGCCGCCGGCGACGACCGCGGCCTACGACGTGCCGAGCGTCCGCAAGGCGATCGGCCTCCCGGACGAGATCCGCGACGCCGTCTCGCAGGCCAAGCCGCGTCCCGTGTCGCCGGTCTATCCGCAGATCTCGCAGGCGATCTACAAGAACGTCAATCAGGCGCTCTCGGGCCGGCTCTCGACGGACGAGGCCGTCCGTGCGATGAGCGACGACATCGAGAAGGCGCTCGCCACGTTCTGACCGTTCGTCCCGCGCCGAGCCGCCCGGCGGCTCGGCGCGGGCGCCCCGCGGCGCCGCCGGGCCGCGGTCGGCGCCGCCGGTAGTCTGCGTCGCCCATGCGCGCGCTCCCCTGGTGGCGGCACCCGGCGGTGATCGTCGTCGCCGGCTGCCTGATCGCGATCGTCACCTTCGGGACGCGCACGAGCTTCGGGCTGTTCACGGAGCCGCTGTCGGCCTTCCGCGGCTGGGACCGCGAGACGTTCGCGCTCGCCATCGCCGTGCAGAACCTCCTGTGGGGCCTCGGCCAGCCGTTCGCCGGCGGCATCGCCGATCGCTACGGCGCCGGCCGCGTGCTGGCCGCGGGCGGGCTCGTCTACGCGCTCGGCACGGCGCTCATGGCGGCCAGCACGAGCGGCACCACGCTCGCGCTGACCGGCGGCGTGCTCGTCGGGCTCGGCCTCGCCGGCGGCTCGTTCACGATCGTCATCGCGGCCTTCGCGCGGCTCGTCCCGGAGGAGCGGCGATCGTGGGCGATGGGCCTCGCCACCGCGTCCGGGTCGCTCGGGCAGTTCCTCTTCGCGCCGCTCGGGCAGGGGTTCATCGCCGCCTACGGACCGGCCACGGCGCTGGTGCTGCTGGCCGGCTTCGTCGCCCTCGTCCCGATCCTCGCCGGCGCGCTGACCGGGCGCGGCGAGGAGACGGACGAGCCGGACGCCGGCACGCGGGTCGCGCTGCGCCGCGCCTTCGCGCACCGGAGCTACGTCCTGCTGTTCAGCGGCTTCTTCGTATGCGGCTTCCACATCGCGTTCATCTCGACGCACCTGCCGCCGTACCTCACCGACCTCGGCTTCGGCACCGCGCTCGCCGCCTGGGCGCTCGCCCTGATCGGGCTCTTCAACATCGTCGGCGCCTACTCGGCCGGGGTCCTCGGCGGCACCTACCCGCGCCGGCTGCTGCTTAGCGGCATCTACCTCGGCCGCGCGCTCGCCTTCGCGCTGTTCCTCGCGCTGCCGGCGACGCCGCTCACCGTGCTGCTGTTCTCCGCTTCGATCGGCCTGCTGTGGCTCTCCACGGTCCCGCTGACCTCCGGGCTCGTCGCGTTGATGTTCGGCACCCGGCACGTCGGCCTGCTGTTCGGCGTCGTGTTCCTCAGCCACCAGGTCGGCGCCTTCATCGGCGCGTGGCTGGGCGCCGCGATCTACGAGGGCACCGGCTCCTACGAGCCGATGTGGTGGCTCTGCATCGCGCTCAGCGTCATGGCGGCGGCCGTCCACCTGCCGATCGCGGAGCGCCGCGCCCCGCGCTGGGCCCCGGAGGCCGCATGACCCGCGCGGTCCGCGACCTCCTGATCGGCCTCGCGCTGACGCTCGTGGCCTTCGCCGGCGTGCTGTGGCAGCTGGAGCAGTCCGGCGCGCTGCGGCCGGCCGACGCGCGCGCCGCCGCGGCGCGGGAGGAGCAGGTCAGCCTGCCAAGGCTGATCTGCCCGCTGCACTGACGCCGAATCCACCGACCTCCCCGCGGCGCCTCTCCGCCGTGGGCACTCGCCGGTGCCGATCGGCCGAACCAGGGGAACGTGCTCCGCGCGACGTGGGGCCATCGACTCCCAACGCCTGGGAAGGGGGCCCCCCGGCTACGCTGCCGCCGTGGACCTCGATCTTGCGATCTTGGCCGATGGGGTTACGCCGCGCCCGGACGGCAAGCTCGACATTCACGGTGCCGGCCTGGACACCGTCGGGGCTGTCGCCGTCCCTGCTCAACACCCGAGGCTCGTGCTCGCGGTACGCGTCTCCTGTCTCGCCAGGAAACCGAGCACGAGCACTCGCTCGAGGTAGTGATTCAGGCGGCAGGCGGCGCGGAGCTCGCACGCGGCCGGGCGGACCTCCACGCGCTGTCAGACGAGGCTCGCACCGAGATACCCGAAGGCGGCCGACTTGGCGTCGGGATGGTTCTCGACTTCGAGAACACGGTGTTTCCGGCGTATGGCGATCGTTCACATCGTCGTGCACTGGGACGGCCACGAGGCGCGATGACCTCTGCGGCTCCGCGTCGTGCCCCTTCAGGTTCTTCAGCCGTGAATGGCCACCTTCACGGAGTATGCGCTGGGTCAGGTGGCGATGCGAGGTATCGAACGCGACGACGTCGAATCGTCCTGGCCGACCCGTTGGACGACTTCCCTTCGGCAGAACCGCACGGCCATATCTACGCGCGCCGCGTTCGCGGACGACTTCTCGACGTGGTCGTCGAACCGTACGACCACGACTGGGTTGTGAACGCATTCTGGCCAGCACCCAAAGCGCGAGGAACGTGACTAGCTATCCACAGGTGACAATCGATTTCCGGCATCGGATGATCGGCGTGCGGCTCAATGACGAGCGGGTTGCGTGGACCGACCAGCTCGACGACGCGCACCTCGTCGACGTCGACGCCGCAGGTCAAGTGGTCGGCATCGACATCATGACGCTGGACGACTTGAGGCTGGATGAGATGGCCCGGCGGTTCGGCTTTGCAGATCACGTGCCGGCGATAATGGAGGCGATCCACAACGTGATGACTCCGGCGACTGCAGGCTCTTCTGGCGCGCCGATCATGATTCAGGGAAGGGTGTCGCAGTTGCCGGCGGAAGTCCGGACGACCGAGCCGCCGACCCGGCCGATCGTGCCTCCGGTCGTCGTATAGACGCTGCTACGAAGCGACGCGCTCGCGCACCCGCGCCGCGCCCTCGACGAGCGCGCGGAGCTTCGCGAAGGCGACGTCGCGGGGGAGGTACTTCATGCCGCAGTCGGGCGCGACCTGCAGGCGGTCGGGGGCGACGTACTCCAGCGCCGCCTCGATCCGCGCGGCGACCACGTCGGGCGTCTCGGGCTCCAGGTCGGAGAGGTCGAGCACGCCGAGGATGATCGTCTTGTCCGGGAGGTCGGTCAGGACGGAGAGGTCCAGCTTCGGCTGCGCGGTCTCGATCGCGATCTGGTCGGCGGCGCAATCGTTGAGCTCGGCGAGGAAGGCGTAGCCGGGCGGGCGGTCGTGGACGACGTGCGCGTAGCCGAAGCACGTGTGCAGCGCGGTCGTTCCCTCGACGCCCTCGAGCGCGCGGTCGATCGCCGCGACGGCGTAGGCGCGCGCGTCCTCGGCGCGCGACTGGAGCCACGGCTCGTCGATCTGCACGACGTCGGCGCCGGCCGCGAACAGGTCGCGGATCTCCTCGTTGACGGCGACCGCGAGGTCGAGCGCGAGCGCGGCGCGGTCGTCGTAGGCCTCGTCGTAGGCCTGCTGGCTCATGGTGAACGGCCCGGGCAGCGTGATCTTCACCGCCCGGTCCGTGTTCGCGCGCAGGAACCGGAGGTCGTCGACCTCGACGGGACGCGTCCGGCGCACCGGCGCGACGACGCGCGGGACGGGATTCACCCCGCCGGCGCGGCCGGGGACCATCGCCGGGTTGTCGATGTCCATGCCCGCGAGCGCGGTGGCGAAGCGGTTGGAGTAGCTCTCGCGCCGGACCTCGCCGTCCGTGAGGATGTCGAGGCCGGCCCGCTCGAGGTCGCGGATGGCGAGCGCCGTCGCGTCGTCCTGCGCCTCCGCGAGGTAGGGCTCGGGCACCCGCCACAGCTCCTTGGCGCGCACGCGCGGCGGCAGCTTGGCGAGCAGGCGCTCGCGGTCGATGAGCCAGTCCGGCTGCGGGTAGCTGCCGACGAGGGTGGTGGGAATCGGCGGGAGCACGGACGGGAGGATAGGCTGCGCGGTCGTGCCGGGCGGCCGCTCGCCGCGGGGTCGCCCCGGCGCGGCGGACCCGCGACGATCGGAGGACTGCGGCACATGCTCATCGACGCCCTGGCCGACGCGGGCGGCGCCGAGGCGCTGCGGTTCGGCGACCGTGCCCTGAGCTACGCG
>DATMVH010000347.1:0-2167 GCA_035563395.1 Solirubrobacteraceae bacterium | reverse complement strand
CGCGCTCGGCGATCCCGCGGCCGTCGCGCTCGGTGACCTGCGCGTCGCCGTCCACCGCGACGACGGGATCTTCACGCCGACGCCCGGCACCCTCGCCGCGCTCGACGCCGCGGCGGAGGCGATCCGGCCGGCGGTGGCGCGGGTGGAGCTCGCGAGCCCGCCGGCGGGCGGCCACGAGCTCATCCACGACGTCTGGCGCTCCTACGGGGACGAGATGGGCGCCGGCGAGCTCTACGAGGTGCTGCGGCGCTGGGACGCCTACCGCGGCGAGATGCTCGCCTTCGCCGCGCGACACGACGTGATCCTCTGCCCGGTGTTCCCGAGCCCGGCGGTCCCGCACGGCGCGACCGCGACCGGCGGCGGGTTCGATCCCACGAGCTACACGACCCCGTACAGCCTCACCGGCTGGCCGGCCGCCACGGTCCGCTGCGGCGCCTCCGCCGAGGGGCTCCCGATCTGCGTCCAGGTCGTCGCGGGGCCGTGGCGCGACGACGTCGCGCTCGCCGCGGCGCAGCGGATCGAGGAGGCGCTCGGGGGCTGGCGGCCGCCGCCGTTGTGATCGGGTCCGCCCGAGGGCGACCGTAGACTGCGCGCCGATGAACCTGCCCGACCTGCTCGGCACGGGCGCGCCGGACGTCGAGATCACCGCCTTGGCCTACGACAACCGGGTGGTGCGGCCCGGCACGCTCTTCTTCTGCGTCCCCGGCTTCACGCGCGACGGCCACGACTTCGCGCCCGACGCGGTGGGGCGCGGCGCCGCCGCGCTCGTCGTCGCGCGGCCGCTCGGGCTCGGTGTGCCCGAGGTGCGGGTCGGGGACGTGCGCGCGGCCATGGCGCGCGCCGCGGCGCGCTTCCACGGCGATCCGACGGCCGAGCTGCCGGTGGTCGGCGTCACCGGGACGAGCGGCAAGACGACGACCACGTGGCTCGTCCGCGCGCTGCTCGAGGCGGCGGGCATGCCGTGCGGCCTGCTGGGCACGGTGACCTCGGTGGTCGCCGGCGCCGCGGCGCCACTGGCCCGCACGACGCCCGAGGCGATCGACCTGCAGGCGACCTTCCGCGCGATGCTCGACGGCGGCGACCGCGCGTGCGCGATGGAGGTCTCCTCCCACGCGCTCGACCTGCACCGGGTCGACGGCGTGCGCTTCGCCGTCGCCGCGTTCACGAACCTCAGCCAGGACCACCTCGACTTTCATCCCGACATGGAGGCCTACTTCGCGGCCAAGCGCCGGCTGTTCCACGACTTCGATGTCGGCGCGGCGGTCGTCAGCACGGACGACGAGTGGGGCCGGCGGCTCGCGGCCGAGCGGCCCGGCGCCGTCACCGTCGCCGTGGAGCGCGACGCGGACTGGCGCGCCGTGGACGTCCGTCCCGGCCTCGGCGGGACGGCGTTCCGCGTGATCTCCCCGGCCGGGGAGGCGGACGTGACGCTCCCGCTCCGCGGGCGCTTCAACGCCGCCAACGCGCTCGTGGCGCTGGCGTGCGGGCACGCGCTCGGGCTGTCGCTGGAGGGCATGGCCGCCGCGCTCGCCGCGGCGCCGCCCGTGCCGGGCCGCGTGCAGCCCGTGGAGGAGGGGCAGCCGTTCGCCGTGCTCGTCGACTACTCCCACAAGCCCGCCGCCCTCGAGAACGTGCTGGCCACGGCGCGCGACATGGCCGCGGGCCGCGTGATCGTGGTCTTCGGCGCCGGCGGCGACCGCGATCGCGGCAAGCGGCCGGTGATGGGCGCGATCGCCGCCCAGCTCGCGGACATCGCCGTGGTGACCTCGGACAACCCCCGCTCCGAGGCGCCGGAGGCGATCATCGACGAGATCCTCGCCGGCGTGCCGGAGGGCGCCGCGGGCGTCGAGCGGATCGCCGACCGCCGCGCGGCGATCGCGCGCGCCGTGTCGCTCGCGGGCGCCGGCGACGTCGTGGTGATCGCCGGCAAGGGCCACGAGCGCGGCCAGGAGTTCGCGGGCGGGCGCAAGGAGCCGTTCGACGACGTGGCCGTCGCCCGCGAGGCGCTGCGCGCCGCCAGGGCGGAGATGCCGGCGTGAGGGGCTGGAGCGACGTGCAGGTCGCCGCCGCGGCCGGCGGCGACCTGGTCCGCGGCGGCGCCGGGGACGAGGGACCGGCCCGCGCGGTGATCGACTCGCGCGCGCTCGCGCCGGGGGACCTGTTCGTC
>DATMVH010000346.1:0-9654 GCA_035563395.1 Solirubrobacteraceae bacterium | reverse complement strand
ACCGCGCCTGGGTGCCGGTGGCGGTCCCCGGCGACGTGCACGGCGCGCTCGTCGCCGCCGGCCGCCTCGCGCACCCGTTCCACGACCGCAACGAGGACGCGTGCCGGTGGATGGAGGAGCGCGAGTGGTGGTACCGCCTGCGCTTCGACGGCCCGGCCGCCGCGGCGCCGGGCGAGCGGCTCCGGCTCGTGTTCCACGGCCTCGACACGTACGCGACCGTGTACCTCGACGGAACCTCGCTCGGCTCGCACCGCAACATGTTCCGCCCCGCGTCGTTCGACGTGACCGACGCCGTCCGGCCGGGCGGCGAGAACGTGCTGGCCGTTCGCTTCGATCCGCCGCTGCAGCACGTCGGCCCCGACCTCCCCGGCCAGTGGGCGCCGTTCAACCACGAGCGCGTCTGGATGCGCAAGGCGCAGTACGGCTACGGCTGGGACTGGGGCCCGCGGCTCCCCACCATCGGCGTCTGGCGCCCGGTCGAGCTGCGCCGCGAGCGTCACGCGATCGTCGCGGGCGTGCGGTTCGCCACGCTGCGACTGCCCCGCCCAGGCGCCGCCGCGCTCGCCGAGGTGGAGGTCGACGCGGAGCGCTTCGCCGGCTCGAGGCCGCTCGACGCGGTGGTCACGCTCCGGCCGCCGGGCGGCGGCGACCCCGTCGAGGCGACGATCGCCCTCGACGGCCACGCGCGCGGGACGGCCGACCTCTCGCTGCCCGACCCGCCGCTGTGGTGGACGCACGACCTCGGGAAGCCGGCGCTCCACGACCTCCGCGTCGTCCTGCGCAGCGGCGGCGAGGAGGTGGACGCGTGGGCGCAGCGCGTCGGGGTCCGCACGATCGAGCTCGACCAGCGCCCGGACCCCGAGGAGCCGGGCACGCGCTTCTTCCGCTTCATGCTCAACGGCGTGCCGCTGTTCGCGCGCGGCGCGAACTGGATCCCCGCCGACTCCTTTCCCGGCGACGTCCCCGCGGCGCGCTACGAGCGCCTGATCGAGGACGCGCGCGCGGCGAACATGACCATGCTCCGCGTCTGGGGCGGCGGGCTCTACGAGCACGACCGCTTCTACGCGCTCTGCGACGAGCGCGGGCTGCTCGTCTGGCAGGACTTCATGTTCGCCTGCGCGGCCTATCCGGAGCCCGACCTGGCCGAGGAGGTCGAGCGCGAGGCGCGCTATCAGGTCGCGCGGCTGCGCAACCACCCGTCGCTCGCCCTCTGGTGCGGCAACAACGAGAACCAGTGGATCCACGACCAGCACCACCCGCACGAGCGGGCGAACCGGGTCCCTGGGCAGCGGTACTACGACGACGTGCTCCCGCGCGTGGTCGCCGAGCTCGATCCCGCCACGCCGTACTGGCCGGGATCGCCCTACGGCGGCGACGACCACAACGGCCGCGAGGACGGCGACGTCCACGACTGGGAGGTCTGGCACGGGAACCACCCGCGCCGCTTCGGCGAGGACTCGCGGCGCGCGCCGACGCCGGAGAGCGTCTCGTTCCTGCGCTACGCGGAGGACACCGGGCGCTTCATCAGCGAGTTCGGCGTCCTCTCCGCGCCCGACCGCCGGACGCTTCGGCGCTGGATCCCGGCCGACGAGCTGTACCACCACAGCCCGGCGCTCGACCACCACACGAAGGACACGCCGAAGGACAAGATCGACATGCTGCTGCAGTCGGTCACGGGCGTGGCCGGGGACCTGGACGCGTTCGTCGACTTCTCGATGATCGCCCAGGCCGAGGCGCTCAAGTTCGGCATCGAGCACTTCCGGCGCCGCGCGCCGCACTGCTCCGGGACGCTGATCTGGCAGTTGAACGACTGCTGGCCCGGGCTGAGCTGGTCGCTGCTCGACTTCCACGGGATCGGCAAGGCGGCGTACTTCTTCGTCCGGCGCGCGTACGCCCCCGTGCTCGCCTCGTTCCGGCTGCCGGGCGACGGGTCCGCGGAGCTGTGGGTCACGAACGACACGGCGGCGCCCGTGCGCGACACCGCGCGCGTGCGGCTCGGCCGCTTCGCGGGCCCGCCGCTGCACGAGGAGGAGGTGCGCGTCGACGTCGCGCCGCACACGAGCCGCCGCATGGGCCGCTGGAGCGCCGCGCAGGACACGCCCGAGCGCTACCTGTCCGTCCGCTCCGCCGCCGGCGCCTTCCCGGCGAATCGCGCGTTCTTCGCCGCGATCAAGGATCTCGCGCGCGAGCGGCCCGCGCTGACCCACGCGGTCGAGGCCGTGAGCGACGACACGCTCGCGGTCCGGCTGCGCGCCCCCGCGTACGCGTACTTCGTCCATGTGTCGGTCCCGCAGGACGACGCCGGCTACAGCGACAACTACGTCGAGCTCGAGCCGGGCGAGGAGCGCACCATCACCATCGCCGGCCGGCGCGGATCGCTGCCGCCCGAGGACGTCGAGGTGCGGTGGCGCTGAGCGCCGCCGCTGCGATCGGCCGGCAGCTAGCCTAGGTAGCGATGTTCGACACCACCGGAGCCACCGCGGGTGGCGCGATCTTCGACACGACGGAGGCGACGTTCGAGCAGGACGTGCTCGTGCGCTCGCGCGAGCTGCCCGTCGTAGTCGACTTCTGGGCGGCCTGGTGCGGCCCGTGCCGCCAGCTCACCCCGATCCTCGAGGCGGCGGTCCGGGAGCGCGGCGGGAAGGTCGCGCTCGCGAAGCTCGACACGGACGCGAACCCGCGCCTCGCCGCGGCGTTCCGCATCCAGGGCATCCCGGCCGTCAAGGCGTTCAAGGACGGCCGCGTGGCGGCGGAGTTCGTCGGCGCGCAGCCGCCGGCCAACGTCGCCCGGTTCCTCGATGCCCTGCTGCCGTCCGAGGCCGACGCGCTCGTGGCCTCCGGAGCCGAGGAGGACCTGCGCCGCGCGCTGGAGCTCGAGCCCGCCCGCGCCGACGCCGCGATCGCCCTCGCCGGGATCCTGCGGGAGCGAGGGGAGCGCGACGACGCGCTCGCCATCCTGCGCGAGTTCCCCGGCTCGTTCGCCGCCCAGGGCCTTGCCGCGCGCATCCGGCTGGAGGACGAGGAGGATGTGCGCGACGCCTTCGCCGCGCTCGACGCGGGCGACCTGCAGCGCGGGCTGGACGGGCTCATCGCGGCGATCGCCGCCACGACGGACGCCGACCGCCGCGAGGACCTGCGCAAGGCCGTGGTCGGCGTGCTGGACGACCTGGGCGTGGAACATCCGCTCGCGCGCGAGTCCCGGCGCAAGCTGGCGTCCGCCCTGTACTGAACCCGGCTACCGGACGGCGTGCTCGTGCAGCGGCGACTCGGCCGCGGAGATCCCGGCCGGGTCGTTGAGCTCCACGCCCGGCGGCGCCGGCACCGGCCCCTCGAGCAGCGGGTCGTCCGTGTCGCGCATCCACCGCTCGAGCCGCTCGCGCATGTCGGCGACGACGTCCGCGTACTGCGCGTCGTCGACGAGGTTGTCCGCCTCCATCGGATCGAAGAGCAGGTCGTGCAGCCGCTCGCGCGGCCGCGGTCGCGTCGCCCAGCCGGCGGCGACGAGCAGGTCCTTCGTCGGCCCGTCGTCGATGTTGGGCAGCACGGGCTCGAGGTGGTCGCCGAACAGGCGGATGTACTTGTAGCGCCGCGTGCGGATCGCGCGCTGCGGGTCGTAGGCGGCGTGGTAGCTGAGCTCCGCGAAGACCTCGTCGTTGACTTCCGGCACCTCGCGGCGCACGACGGGCAGCAGCGAGCGGCCCTGCACGAACGGCGGCGGGTCGATCCCGGCGAGCTCGCAGATCGTCGGGTAGAGGTCGATCTGGGAGACCAGTGCGTCGGTGACGCGGCCGCCGTGAAAGCCGCCCGGCCCGCGGATGATGAGCATCACGCCGATCCCGCGGTCGAGCAGGGACGCCTTCGCGCCGGGGAACGGGAGCCCGTGGTCGGTGGTGAGGATCACCACGGTGTCGTCCGCGACGTCGTGCTCGTCCAGCGCGTTCAGCACCGCGCCGACGCCCTGGTCGAGCGAGCGCGCGCTCGCCTTGAACGACGCCATGTCGCGCCGGACCTCGGGCGTGTCGGGCAGGCTCGGCGGCGGCGAGGAGTACAGCGCGTCGCGCACGGAGGAGGACTCGAAGAACTCGCGGTGCGTCTCGAAGAAGCCGACGGACAGGAAGAACGGCCGGTCGCGCGGCCGGTCGCGCAGCAGCTCGAGCGTCGCGGGGACCACCCGCTCGACGTGCGTGCTGTCGACGTCCCCGACGGCGTCGTAGCCGAGATCCGCCGGGTCGACGGACAGGTGCTGCTCCCCCACCAGCCCGGACCAGTAGCCCGCGGCGCGCAGCGTGTGCACCACGTGATGGCCGTAGTCGCGCAGCCGGAAGCCGCGGTGCGCGAGGCCGATCATGCCGTTCACGTGCGCCCACTGGCCCGTGAGCAGGACGGCGCGGCTGCCGGAGCAGGTCGGCGCGCCGCAGAACGCCTGCCGGAACAGGAGGCCCTGGTCGGCCAGGCGCTGGATGTTCGGGGTCGGCACCGGGTGCCCGTAGGGCTGGACGTAGCGCCCGGTGTCGTGGGAATGGACGTATACGATGTTCGGCGGCAAGGTTTTGTTCTTTCTCTACCGGGATAGTGGCCTTTTCACCCATGACCATACTCCCCAGCCTCGTCTACTTCGTGTGCGCGACGCCCAGAAGCGGCTCGAGCCTGCTCTGCACGTCGCTCGCCGCGACCGGCGTCGCGGGCAAGCCCGAAGAGTACTTCGAGCGCCTGCGCCATTCCGGGCTGCCGCGCGAGCCCCGCGAGTACTTCGACGGCGCCGACGGTGACGTCGTCGGGCTGCTCCCGGAGACGCGCACCGGCGATCCCGCGGGAACGGACCTGGAGTGCGAGCTGCCGCGCTACCTCGCGGAGGGCACCACGCCGAACGGCGTGTTCGGGGCCAAGCTCATGTGGAGCTACTTCGGCGACCTGCTCGCCCGGCTCGGCACCACGCCGGGCGGCCGGGCGCTGGCGGCGATCGAGGAGCGCTTCGGTTCCTCGCTGCGCTGGGTCCACGTGACGCGCCGCGACAAGGTGGAGCAGGCCGTGTCGCTGTGGCGGGCGGTTCAGACGCGGGCGTGGCGCGCCTCGGACGAGGTGTGCGCCGAGCCCGTCTACGATGCCCGCGGCATCCGCCACCTGCACCGCCAGCTCCACGCCCACGAGCAGGCGTGGCGCGACTGGTTCGCGGACAACCGCATCGCACCGCTCCACGTGGAATACGAGACCTTCATCGCCGAGCACGAGCGGACCATCCGCCGCGTGCTCCACCATCTCGGCGTATCCGTCACGCACATCCCCGACCCGCCGCTGTCGCGCCAGGGCGACGACCGCTCGGCCCGTTGGGTCGCGCGCTTCAGGGAGGCCGCATGAGCGCACCGGAGCACCTCCACGCGCTGGAGTCGGAGGCGATCCACATCATGCGCGAGGTCGCCGCGGAGCTCGAGCGCCCGGTGCTCATGTTCTCCGGCGGGAAGGACTCGATCGTCCTCCTGCGGCTCGCGGAGAAGGCGTTCCGGCCCGGGCGCTTCCCCTTCCCCGTCCTCCATGTCGACACGGGCCACAACTTTCCCGAAGTGCTCGAGTACCGCGACCGCCGCGTCGCCGAGCTCGGCGAGCGCCTGATCGTCGCGCGGGTGCAGGACACGATCGACGCCGGCCGCGTCCACGACGAGTGGGACCCGCGCAAGCCGGGCTCCTCGCGCAACCGGCTGCAGACCGTCACGCTGCTCGACGCCATCGAGGAGCACCGGTTCGACGCTGCGTTCGGCGGCGCCCGCCGCGACGAGGAGCGCGCCCGGGCGAAGGAGCGCGTCTTCTCCTTCCGCGACGAGCTCGGCCAGTGGGACCCGCGGGCGCAGCGGCCCGAGCTGTGGAACCTCTACAACGGCCGCATCCGTCGCGGGGAGCACGTGCGCGTGTTCCCCATCTCGAACTGGACCGAGCTGGACGTCTGGCGCTACATCGAGCAGGAGGAGCTCGAGCTGCCGTCGATCTACTTCGCCCACGAGCGCGAGGTGTTCACGCACGACGGGATGCTCCTGGCCGTCTCGGAGCACGTCGACCCCGGCGACGCGGAGCGCGAGCTGACCTCCGTCCGCTACCGCACGGTGGGCGACATGACGATCACCGGCGCCGTGCGCTCGGACGCCGCCGACATCGCCACCGTCGTGACGGAGATCGCGGCGACGCGCGTGACGGAGCGGGGCGAGACCCGCGCCGACGACCGCACCTCGGAGGCCGCCATGGAGGACCGCAAGCGGATGGGCTACTTCTGATGGCGGCCACCCGCCAGCTCCTGCGGCTCGCCACGGCGGGCTCGGTCGACGACGGGAAGTCGACGCTGATCGGGCGCCTGCTGCTCGACGCCAAGCTCCTGCTCGAGGACACCCTCGACGCGCTGCACCGCGCCGGCACGAACGGGACCCCCGATCTCGCGGCGATCACCGACGGGCTGCGCGCGGAGCGCGAGCAGGGCATCACGATCGACGTCGCCTACCGCTACTTCACGACACCGCGGCGCTCGTTCATCATCGCCGACACGCCGGGCCACGAGCGCTACACGCGCAACATGGTCACGGGCGCCTCGACCGCCCACCTCGCGGTCATCCTGATCGACGCGCGCAACGGGATCGTCGACCAGTCGCGGCGCCACACGGCGATCTCGTCGCTGCTCGGCATCCACCACCTCGTGGCCGCCGTCAACAAGATGGACCTCGTCGACTGGGACGAGGCGCGGTTCCGGCAGATCGAGGCCGAGTTCTCCGCGCTCGCGCACCGGCTCGGGGTGGAGAACGCGCGCGCCATCCCCATCTCGGCGCTGCACGGCGACAACGTCGTGGAGCGCGGCGCGGCGCCGTGGTACGACGGCCCGCCGCTGCTCGAGCACCTGGAGCAGGTGGACGTGGCGACGGACCGCGGCGCGGGGCCGCTGCGCCTTCCCGTGCAGTGGATCATCCGGCCCGAGGACGGCGGCCGCGGCGCGCGGCGCTACGCCGGGCAGATGGCCGGTGGCACGTTGCGGCCGGGCGACGAGGTCGTCGTCCTGCCCTCGGGCGCACGCACCACCGTGACGGCGATCGAGCAGCTCGACCGCCGGCTCGAGGCGGCGGCGCCGCCCGACTCGATCGCCGTGCAGATCGCCGACGATCTCGACGTCGGCCGCGGGGACACGTTCGTCGGCCCGGCGGACCAGCCGCAGGGCGGCCGCGAGATCGAGGCCACGCTGTGCTGGATGGCCGAGACGCCGCTGCGCGCGGGCGACCGCTTCACGCTCAAGTACACGACGCGCACGCTTCGCGCGACCGTCGACTCGATCGACGCGCTGCTCGACGTCACGACGCTCGACCGCGTCGACCCCCCGGAGCAGCTCGGCCTCAACGACATCGCGCGGGTCGTGCTGCGCACGAGCGCGCCCGTGTACGCCGATCCGTACGACCACAACCGCACGACCGGCGCGTTCATCCTCGTCGACGACCACACGAACGACACGGTCGCCGCGGGGCTCGTGCGCTCCGTGCGGCCGGGCGAGGCGCACTCGCACCGCAGCCCGGACGTCACGTGGCACGAGAGCGGGCTCGACCGCGGCGAGCGCTGGGCGGCGCTCGGCGCGCGCGGCGCGACGTTCTGGTTCACGGGCCTCCCCGCGTCCGGCAAGTCGACCATCGGCGCGCGGCTCGAGCGGCGGCTCGTCGAGGCCGGCCACCCCGCGTACTTCCTCGACGGCGACAACATCCGCCACGGCCTGTCCGGCGACCTCGGCTTCTCGCCCGGCGACCGGCGGGAGAACATCCGCCGCGTCGCCCACGTGGCGCGCCTGATGGCGGACGCCGGCGTGGTGTCGATCGTCTCGCTCGTCTCCCCCTACGCGGCCGACCGGGAGCTCGCGCGCGAGCTGCACGAGGCGGCCCGGCTGCCATTCATCGAGGTCTTCGTCGACACGCCCGTGGAGGTCTGCGAGCAGCGCGACCCGAAGGGCCTGTACGCGCGTGCGCGCGCGGGCGACTTGAAGAGCTTCACCGGCGTCAGCGCGCCGTACGAGGCGCCGGAGACCCCGGAGATCCTCATCCGCGGCGCCGAGGAGGAAGCGGACGCGGCGGTCGACCGCCTGCTCGCGGAGCTGGAGCGCTACAAGCCCCACGACTGACGGGCACGCGCGGCGGCGCCGCCGGGACGGGCGGTATTCATGGAGGGTCGTGCCGACGTCCGACCGCCGCGTGATCGCCCACCTCGACTGCGACGCGTTCTACGTGTCCGTCGAGCTGCAGCGGCGGCCGGAGCTGCGCGGGAAGCCGGTGGTGGTGGCCGGGACGGGCCCGCGCGCGGTGGTGACGACGGCGAGCTACGAGGCGCGCAAGTTCGGCGTCGGCTCCGCGTCGCCCGCCGCGCAGGCCCGCCGCCTCTGCCCGCAGGCGGTGTTCATCCCGCCCGACTTCGCCGCCTACCGGGCGACCTCGAAGCAGGTCTGGGGCATCGTGCGGGAGCGGCTCCCGGTCGTCCAGCAGGCCGGGACGGACGAGGGCTACGCCGACGTCACGGACGTGGACAAGCCGCTGCGCGCGCTGCGGGAGCTCGTCGAGGAGGTCGCGGCGCGCACGGGCATCGGGATCTCCGTCGGCGTCGGGCCGAACAAGCTGATCGCGAAGGTGGCGAGCGATCTCGAGAAGCCGCGCGGCTTCGTCGCGATGGGGCGCGAGGAGGCGTGCCGCCGGCTCGCCGACCGCTCGCCGCGCATCATCCCCGGCATCGGCCCGAAGACGGCGGAGCGGCTCGCGGCGCTCGGCTTCACGACGATCGGCGCGCTGCAGCGCGCGCCGGAGGAGCTCCTGGCGGAGCGGTTCGGCGCCAACCACGGCGGCGACCTGCACCGGCGGGCGCACTTCCACGGCTCCGCGACGGTGCACACCGAGGCCGGCCCGGCGAAGTCGCACTCGAACGAGACGACGTTCGACCACGACATCGCGGACCTGGCGGAGCTCGAGGCCGTGGTCACGCGCCTGGCGGGCGGGCTCGCCGAGGGCCTGCAGCGCCGCTCTTCCCGCGCCCGCACGATCGCCATCAAGGTGCGGCTCGACGACTGGACCACCGTGACGCGCGCGCGGACGCTGCCGCTCGCCGTCGACGACGCGGGCACGGTGGCCGGCGTCGCGGTCGAGCTGCTGCGCGCCTACGCGCCGCCGCGGCCCGTGCGGCTGCTGGGCGTGCGCGTCGCGTCGTTCGAGGACAGCCCGCCCGGCGAGGACGGGGCGGGGCAGCTCGCGCTGCCGCTCTGAGGGCCCGTCGCGCGGGTGACCGTCACTGGGTGACGAGGACGGCGCCGTGGCCGCTGAAGCCGAGCTTCTGGGCCGTCGCGGCGGTGAGGTCGTACTCGCGTCCGGCGACGTACGGGCCGCGGTCGATGACCGGCACGCGCACGCTGCGGCCGTCGTGGCGAAGCGTCACCTTCGTGCCGCAGGGCAGCGTCTTGTGCGCGACGCCGAGCCGCCCGGGGTTCAGCGTTCCGCCGCAGCCCAGCGTGTTGCCGTACAGCCCGGGGCCGTACCAGGAGGCCTGCGCGGCACGGTAGACGTTCAGGCGGCCGACCGCGCGCGTCGCGCGGCGCACGCCGAGGCCGCGCTTCACCTTCACGCGCACGCGCGCGCTGAGCGCGGTCTGCTGGCGGTCGCGGAGCGC